>JAOJAE010000005.1 GCA_028227525.1 Candidatus Pelagibacter sp.
CTTGCTCCAAATAACTCAATTTGAACCTTCATAGATTTTTTAATTAAAATATTTCTTTTAAAAAATTTGGTAGACCATCTGGGTTTTTCCATAAACCACTTTTGCCACCTTCTTTGATTAATAATTTAACATTATCAATTTTTAAATGAGGGTTAACAATTTTGCTTAAATCATAAATTGTTATTAGGGCAGCGTTTACTCCCATTATAGCTTCCATCTCCACACCTGTTTTTGCAAACGCAGATACTACACAAAAAACTTCAAGTGAATTATCTTCATCATGCATAATGATTTTAGTAGCTGTATGATCAATTGGTAGTGGATGACATAAAGGGATTAATTCACTAGTTTTTTTAACACCTAAAACAGCAGAAACTTCAGCTAATGTTATGGGATCTCCTTTAGGCATTTCTTTATTTTTAATTAGATTAAAAACTTCTTTACCAACATAAATTTTTCCAGAAGCTAAAGCTCTTCTATATGTTTCTTTTTTGCTTGAAACATCAACCATATTAAATGAATTTTTTTTAAAAATTTCTTCTGCCCAATCTTTTAATTCATTGTTTTTTATTATTTTTAAATTTTTCATATTAACCACCAGTGGTTGACAAATTTTTTGTTAAACCTGTGTCACCGATCTCTAAATAATGAGACTCCTTTTTAAAATTGAGTTGTTTTAAAATCAAATCTTTTAATTCTTCTATTTGACTATCTTTTTGCATTAAGTGTCTAATATTTATTCCTGTATTGCCAAACAAACATAATCTTAAATCGCCTTTTGCGGTAATTCTTAATCTATTACAACTTTTACAAAAATCTTTAGAGTAGGGGGCAATCACACCAAATTTACCTTTAAACTTTGGATTTAAGTAGTTTTTTGATGGTCCTCCATCTTTACCAAATGTTTGAATAATCCAATTATTATTATTTAAGTAGTCAGTAAATTTTTTTGCAGGAACATGATAGTTATTGAAATAATCAATATTATCTCCTGTTTGCATTAATTCAATATATCTAAAATCAATTTTATTATTTTTTAAAAACTGAGCCCAATCATCAAAATCTTTTTCGGAGTCATTTACCCCTTTTAATAAAACAGCGTTAATTTTAATATTTTTAAAATTTAGTTTTTGTAAATTTTTAATACCCTTAAGAATTTCTTCCAATCTATCATGACCAGTTATCTTTTTAAAAGTATCAGCATTTAAACTATCAATACTAATATTTATTCCATCTAAACCACTATTTTTTATATCATCAGCTATTTTATCTAATCGGTAGCCATTAGTGGTCATAACAGTTTTTTTTATTCCTGAATTTTCTTTTATAATCTTAATAATTTCAAAAAAATCTTTCCTTACAGTTGGCTCACCACCAGTAAGTCTAATCTTTGAAACACCTAATTCAGATAGTGCTTTTGCTAATCTTCCAATTTCTTCGATATTTAGAAAACTTCTATTGTCACTTTTATCTATTTTGTATCCATCAGGTAAACAATATCCACATTTAAAGTTGCAAACATCTGAAATAGAAAGTCGTATGTATGGAAATTTTCTACCGAAACTATCTTTAAGAATATTCATATGATATATTAACTATTATTGATTAAATAAACCATGAGTCAAATTTTAAATGATAATGAAATCAAAGAATTTAACCAGGTGTATAATTTCTTTCAGATTCTGGATCTTTGGTTGAGTAAGGCAATTTTAAAACTTCGTTCCAAAATTCCTCTGGTATATTTGTGTTAGCCCAAGCAAGGTTTTTTTCAATACTCTGAATACTAGTAACTCCACACAGAGTAGATGTAATTCTTTTATCTTTCATTGAAAACTGCAAAGCAGCTGCTCCCATTTCAACATCATACTTTTTACAAACTTTTTCTATTTCTCTAGCAGGTGCAAGCTTTTCTTCTGTGGCATCTTGATAGGTTACTTTTTTGAAATTATCAGGACCTTTTGCCAAAACACCACCAGCGTAAGGAGCGGCATTAAAAATAGATATATTTTTACTGTGAGCATAACTATACATTTCATCCGCTTCTCTATTTAACAGTGTGTATCTGTTATGATTAATTATCACATCAAAGTCCCAATTTTTTAACATAGGAAACATTATATCTATTTTTCCCATAGCCAAACCAACTGCTTTTGCCAAACCTTCTTCTTTTATTTTAAATAACTCATCTAATGCGCCGTCTTTTTTTGTGACATCATTTATATCTTTTACGTATTCTGGGTCATGAAGAAATAAAACATCAACAGAATCCACATTCAAAGTTTTTAAGCTTTCTTCAACAGACTCTCTTGTTCTTTTTTTATCAAGAACTAGCGTATCCATGTTTCTATCGATTTTGGTTGATAAGACGAAATTTTCTGGCCAGCCACCATTTTCTTTTATTGCTATACCAATTCTTTTTTCACTTTCTCCCATCGCATAATTTCTTGAAGTATCAAGCATATTTACTGGACCTTGGAAAAATCTTTTTAAAGTTTCTTGAGCTCTTTGTTCTGGTACTTCATAGCCATAAGTATCTGGCATACTCCCCAAAGAGGATGTTCCAAAACTCAATTCTGTAACTTCTACACCAGTATCTTTAATTTTATTTTTTTTCATAAGTTATATTTTAAGTTTATAAAACATTTCTGCATTATTATAAAAGATGTTTTCTTTTTCAGCCAGACTTAATTCTTTAGTTAAATTTGTTGCTGCAGTATACCATCCTAAATAGCTTGTTCTTAAGTTGCAAACAGGCCAATCAGATCCCCACAAAATTTTTTTATCAGTAAACAAATTTAAAATTTCATCCACATAAGGTTTAAGGTCTGTCTCAGTCCAATTTTCACAGGCTTCTGTGACCATACCAGAAAATTTACAATATACATTTTCCAAGTTAGATAATTTACTCATACCTTTTTGCCAATGAATAAATTCCTCTTGTTTATTATTACAAATCTTTGGTTTCATTAAATGATCTATGACAAATCTAAGAGAAGGATATTTTATAGCAATTTTGTAAAAATTTTCTAAGTGTATTGGAAATCCTAGTGCATCAAAGCTTAAATCTAAATTAATTATACTTTTAAAAAAATTATCAAAATTTTGATTTAACACCCAGTTTTCATCTGGAATATCTTGTATCATTGGTCTTACTCCAATGAATTTCGGATGGTTAGAAAAAATTTTCAATTGTTCTAATTGATTTTTGTCCTCAAAATTCACCCACCCAACAACTCCACAAACTAAATCAGAATTTTCAGCAATATTTAACATATATTCAGTTTCTTCATTAGTTGCTGCAGCTTGAACTAAAATAGTTTTGTGTAAATCAATTGACTCAGAAGCTTTAGATAAATCTTTAACTTCATATTTTTTATTTAATATTGGATTATCTTTTGGCATCCAATGATAGTCACCTCTTGAAGGGTCCCAAAAATGTTGATGTGAATCAATAATTTTCATTATTTTAATTCTAGGTAGAATTATTCCCCTAAAATACTGTCATCTAATATTTTAGTGTCATATGCTGAATAGGAATGCCAACCAGCGACTGTTTGATCAAAGTCAACAATGCTACCTGTCATAATCCCAGATTCATCAGAACACAAAAATGCTAAAATTTTTGCAACATCAATAGGTTTGTTTAATCTTTTAAATGGAACTTTTGCCTCTGCATCTTTAAGCCAATTTTCATCAGCATTGTGAAATTTTTTCTGGATTACGGTTTCAGCTGGTGTATCAGTCCAACCTAAATTTACACCATTCACTCTTATTTGATGTCCGGATACTGAATTAGCAACATTTTTGATCATTATTGCTAATGCTGCTTTAGAAGAACTATAAGCAGTTAAGAAAGGCATACCACTATATCCAGCCATTGATAAAATATGAGCAATAGTTCCTTTTTTTTTATCTCTAATCATTATTTTTATAACGTCTTGCATCATAAACAGAGGAGCTTTTACATTTACATTAAAATTTTTATCGTAATTTTCTTCTGTCGTACTTAAAATTGTGCCCCTTTCTGTAAAAGCAGCAACATTGATAAAACTATCTACAGTATTAAATTTTTTATCAGTTTCAGAAACTATTTTTTTACAGTCTGTAAGTTTCTCTAAATCTGCTTGAACATATAAGCATTCTACACCCATGCTTTCTATTTCAGATTTTACTTTATTGCCTTTATCACTATTTCTCCCACAAATAGTTATTCCCTTAGCACCTCTATTTGCTAGTAATTTTGCAGTCTCAGCCCCACTTCCTTGAGTACTTCCTGTTATGATTATAATTTTATTTTTAAATTGGTTAGTTTGTTCAGATATATATTTATTGGACATATTAATTTTTTTTATTTTATAAACTAAGCCCAATATAAAATTGGGCTTAGTAAATTATTAAGGAGATAATTAACCTGCAATACAAGTAGCAATGTTTGGTTTCATACAAACATCAAGACCTGTGTAAATTGCATTGTTAGATGTGTTGTCAAATTTCAACGGTTTTCCATCTACAATATCTTTTAGAACATACATCGCTTTGTAACCCATCATATAAGGTTGTTGACCTACTTGACCATGTGTTCTTCCAGCCTCTAGATCTTCCATCTGCATAGGAAGAGTATCGGCAATTACAACTGCAGTTTTCATAGAGCTAATTCTATCTTTGTGTTTTTCAGTAACTCTTCTGAAAGCTTTTGATACGAACTGAGGAAACCCACCAGTTGGTACAAATGCAGTTAGGTTAGGGTGTTTAGCAAAGATATCTTCCATTTGTTGTACTGAAAGAGGGAAATCATCATTCGTGTACAACGGACATCCGCTTGCTTCAGTCCATCCATTTTCACCTTTTAAGGCAGCGCTTGGATATTTTCCACTATCTGCACGTCCTGCAATGGTATCTCTAATTCCTGACATTCTTTCATTATGGTTTGCTGCTGCAGCACCACCTGATTGAATACAAATTTCTCCACCACCAGGTTTTAACATCATAACGATTTGAGCTAAGTATACTCCAATGTCATAGTTTTTAGTTCCAACATAAGCTTTTCTTAGGCTAGCATCTTTATTTAATAGATCTGAGTCCCAAGTAATTATTGGAATATTAGTTCCTTTAACTGCTTTAGCCATTGCTGCTGCATTAGAAGAAGCTACAGCAATCCCATCAACACCTTTAGCAATTAAATCTTGAACGATTTGAACTTGTTCTTGTTCAGTATGTTCACCAGGTCCAATGTATAAGCATTCAATTCCACCAATTTCTTTTTCAGCAACTTTACATCCATCTCTAGCTAAATCGAAAAATGGGTTGTTCATCGCCTTCGGAACTAATGCGAAAACTTTATCAGCCGCATAAGAAATTCCAGAAATTGATACGAAAACAAATGCTAACATCGCAATTATTGTTTTTTTCATATTTAATCTCTCTCTTAGTTAGTTATTTTTAAATTTAATCATAATAATTCTCAGATGCTGTTGCAAGAAAAATGATGTAATTCAACTTATAGTTGATGTATCAATTTGATTGATTTTACATCAATTAGTGTTATTCTAAATTTATGGTTTCTTATTGGAAAAATGTATCAATAAAGAAAATTTCTGAAGCTTCAGGCTATGGAACTGCAACAGTTGATAGAGTTCTTAATGATAGAGCTGGAGTACGTAAAAGAACCAAAGATAAGATCTTAAAAACTCTAAATAATTTACAAAATACGAACCAAAAGAATAATAAAAAAAATATTTTAGTTTGTTCTCAATCTGGCCCTTCTTATAACAAAACTTTAGAAGAAACTATAGAAAGAGTTAATTCTAAAAATCACAATAAGTTTAATTTAATTAAAAAATTTGTAGCAGCAAAGAATTTTAAGCCAGATCATTTTATTAAAATTTTAAATGATACATCAAAGTTTGATGCTGTAATTATAGTTTCACAAGAAGATCAAAATATAAATAATGAAATAATAAAAATTACGAATGAGGGAAAACCTGTTGTAACACTCACTACAGATTTACCTAATTCAAATAGAACTTGCTATATTGGAAGTAATCAATCTAACGCAGGCTCAACAGCAGCTCATATAATAGGAAAACATGTTGGAAAAAAAACAGGATCAATTTTGATGGTTATGAGTATGCCTTACAGATGTCAACAGGAAAGAGAGCTAGGTTTTAGAAAAATTTTAAGATCTGAATTTCCCAACCTAATTATAAAAGAGAGTATTTTTAATTTAGACACATCAGAAGAAAGTTATAAATATGTCAAAAAATATATAAAAGAAAATGGTGTCCCATTAGGAATATATAATATAGCTGGAGGAAATTTAGGTGTGGCTAAAGCAATTAGTGAAATGGATTTACAACAAGATATTATTTTTGTTGGGCATGAATTAAATAAGAATTCTAGACATTTATTAGAAAATAATAAAATGGATTTTGTAATAGGGCATGATGTCGAACTAGAAATTGAAAGTGCATTTGAGAAAATTTTAAATTTTAGTAATGAAGTAGAAAATAAGACTTTCTATTACTCAGATATATTAATTTTTAATAAATATAATTGTATGAATAAAAAAGTTTTTTAATTAATTCTTTTTGTTCTTCACTTTTTCCAACCATACAGCACCAACAATAAATAAACCTAAGAATGTTCCTTGCCAATAAGGATCAATACCTGCCATTAACAAACTATTTCTTATTGTTTCCATTAAAGCAGCTCCAATAAATGCTCCAAATGTTCCACCAACTCCACCCATTAAGTTTGCACCACCAATTACAGTCGCTGCAATTACTCTTAATTCATATGTGTATCCTAAAGCATTAGTAACTGAACCCATCCAACCAACAATCATCACAGCTGAAATAGCAGCAAATAGACCACTTATTATATAAACAGACATTTCAATCCATCTGGTGTTAATTCCAGATAATTCAGCTGCCTTTTTATTACTTCCAACAGCATAAACATGTTTTCCATAAGATGTGTATTTTAATACCAAACCCATTAAAATTGTTAACACGATTAATAACCAAGTGGCATTAGCTACACCAAAGATTGATCCTCCACCAATTTCATAAAACATTTCATCTTTAGGACCAAACTCATAAAACATTTTGTTATTTGATACCACCAAAGCTAGACTTCTAGCTATTGCCATCATTCCTAAAGTTACAACAAATGGAGAAAGCTTAAGATAAGCTATTAGATAACCATTAACAGCACCAATTAATGCTCCTGCTAACAGTGCAAGAAATATTGAGACCCAAACATACACCCCTTCAAAGTAAGATGCTTTTGAATACCACTCTGGTAAATACTGAGCATCTAAAAATAAACCACATATAACTCCTGTTACTCCCATAATTGATCCAACTGATAAATCAATACCAGCAGTAATTATTACAAACGTCATTCCTATTGCCATAATACCTATGAATGAAAAATTTCTCGTAATGTTGAATAAATTATCTTTACTTGAAAAAGCATCTTCAACAAAAAACATAACAAAACAGATTCCTAGTAAAGCAATTGAAACCCAAAACGATTGTTCTGATACCAGTTTTTGTAAAAATGTTTTTTCTGTTTTAGAAATCAATTCTTGATTAAATTTAGTTGAACTCATGCTCTATCAATTGCTCCTGTAATTAATCCTGTTGCCTCTTCAGTTGAAGAGTCTTTTATCATTTTTTCACAAACTTTTTCACCTCGTCTTAAAACTACTAATTTTTCACAAACTTCAAAAATATCTGGCATTCTGTGACTAATTAGTAATACAGATATACCTTGGTCTTTTAATCTTTTTATAAGATCAAGTACTTCTGCAACTTGTCTGACACTAATTGCGGCTGTTGGCTCATCCATTAAAACTAATTTTGGGTTTGTAAGTCTTGTTCTAGCTATAGCTACAGCTTGTCTTTGTCCTCCTGACATTTGCATAACCAAATCTTTTGGACGTGTTTCAGATTTAAGTTCTTCAAAAAGTTCAGCAGATTTTTTAAACATTGCTGGATAATCTAAATATTTAAATGGCCAAACACCTTTTTGAATTTCTCTTCCAAGAAAAACATTTGAAGCCGCAGTTAAGTGATTACAAAGAGCTAAATCTTGGTAAACAACTTCTATTCCTGATTTTCTAGCATCAATTGGTTTTTCAAAGTTTACCTCATTATTATCAAACATAATATTGCCAGATGAGGGTTTAAAATTGCCAGCAATAATCTTTAATAAAGTTGATTTCCCTGCTCCATTATCTCCCATTAAACCAACAGTTTCTGACTCGTTTATATCAAAACTTACTCCTGTGAGTGCCTGGATTGCTCCAAAATTCATTTCAATGTTTTTTAGAGACAAAATACTCATATTAAAATTTAATATTTACAACTTTACCTTTTTTGTATGCTTCATAAGCTGCATTAGCAATTATGAGTGCATTTTTTCCATCTTCAAAAGTAACTTTTGGTTTAGTTTTTTTGGTAACACATTTTACAAATTCATTGAATTGATCTTTGTATGCTTGTTCATATCTTTCTATAAAGAAAAAATGCACTGGATCTTTTACCGAGGTTGACTTACTTGTATATCTCTCTACTGATGTGGTAGTTTGATTATTTGAAATAATCATTCCTTTGCTTCCAAAAACTTCAACTCTTTGATCGTATCCATAAACAGCTCTTCTAGAATTGTTTATATGTATCAAAACTCCTTTTTTTGATTTTAAAATAAACATCGCTGTGTCATGATCTTTTTGCTTTTTTGCATTTTTATCAAATAATGCTTCACCAAATGCTGAAATTTGCACTACAGGATCGTTACCCAATATAAATCTAGCTAAATCAAAATCATGAATAGTTGTATCTCTAAAAAAACCACCTGCTGCTTTTAAATAATCTATACCAGGAGGTTCTGGGTCACGACTAGTAATTACAATCATTTCTAGTTCACCAATTTCTTTTTTTACTCTTGCTTGTTGAGCTTTTGCATGACTAGAGTCAAACCTTCTATTAAATCCGATTTGAATTGGAACTTTAGTATTTTTAATTCGATTTAAACATTCATTTACTTTTTTAATATCTAAATCAATTGGCTTTTCACAAAAAATTGCTTTTCCTGCTTTAGCTGCCATTGTTATAAATTTGGTATGTGTTGGTGTAGCTGAAGCAATTAAAACAGCATCAATTTCTTTTGAATTTATTGCTTCTTCTGGTTTACTTGCTATTTTACATTTTGTAAATCTTGCTACGTCATTTGCAAATTTTTTATTTACATCATAAACATATTTTAATTTTGCATTTGGATGAGCTGAAATTATTTTTGCGTGCATTTTTCCAATTCTACCTGCACCCATGAGAGAAAAGTTAATCATAAGAATATAGAACAGAATTGAAAAATAAAATCAAGAAAGAATTTGTTTGATGAGTTTAACATCATTTTTCAAGAATAATTTCCTTGATGACTTTAACATCATATTCTATTTATAAGATGTAATTTTAATAAAATATAACCTTATGACAGTTAAATTAGGAATAGCACCAATAGCATGGAGTAATGATGATATGCCCGAATTAGGAGGGGATACAACTTTAGAGCAATGTCTATCTGAAGCCAGTCAGGCAGGATTTATTGGAATTGAGTCTGGTGGTAAATTTCCAAAAAAATCAGAAGAATTAATTCCTAAACTTAATGAGTTTAATCTAAATCTTTGTTCAGGTTGGTATGGAGCTAATTTAAGAACAAATAGTGTTAATGAAGAAAAAAATCTAATTCAAGATCAGTTAAAACTTTTTAAAGATTGTAATTCACCCTGCATGGTTTTTGCTGAAGTTTCTGGTTCAATTCAAGGAGATCCAAATCGAAAATTATCTACAAGACCTCAAATGGATCTTGAAGAGTCTAAAAAATACTATGAAAAAATTTCAGAAATGGGAAAATATCTTGAAGATGAAGGGATGCCACTTGCTTACCATCATCATATGGGCACTGTAATAGAAACTGAAGAAGATACCGTTAGATTGCTTGAAAATACTGATGATAGCGTAAAACTTACATTAGACACTGGTCATATGTTGTTTGCTCAAGGAGACTCTTTAAAAATATTAAATGATTTTAGCGAAAGATTAATTCACATGCATTGTAAAGATATTAGAAAAAGTGTTTTAGAAAAATCTTTGAAAGAAGATTTAAGTTTCAGAGGAGCATTTTTAGAGGGCGCATTTACAGTTCCGGGTGATGGATGTATTGATTACAAACCTTTGTTTGATGTTTTGAAAGAAAAAAATTATTCTGGTTGGTTGGTAGTAGAGGCAGAACAAGATCCAGCAAAAGCAAACCCACTTGAATATGCAAAAATAGGGTACAAGTATCTAACTGAAACCTTAAATCTTAGTGATATTAAAATATATAATAATTAACTTTCGATAAATATTAGCTAAATTTTTAGACTAAATCTCTTATTATAATCTTACAATTTTTGATTTTTCTAATGTATCATCAAAATAATCAATAATATTTTGAATTGTTTCTACACCCATTCTTGTCATACACTCATCAGTGAAAGCAGCAGTGTGTGGACTTAAATAAACTTTATCGTTTTTTAAAAGAGGATTGTCATTATCTGGTGGCTCTTGTTTAAACACATCAATTCCTGCGCCAAAAATTAAATCTTCATTTAAAGCTTTATTTAGATCTTCTTCATGAATAATCCCACCTCTAGCAGCATTAATTATGATACAGTTTTGCTTCATCGTTTTAAGTAAATCATAATTAATTAGATTTTCTGTTTTTTCTGTTAAAGGCATATGCAGAGAAATTACATCCATGGTTTTTACTCCCTCTTCAAGATTGTCTATTTTTTTTCCACCAAGCTTCTCTATTGTATCTTTATCTACAAAGGGATCATAGACGTGGACATTCATTTCAAATCCCAAACATCTTTTAATAAGTGCTTTACCAATTCTACCAAAACCCATTATTAGGAAATTTTTTTTCCATACCTCAATAGTTTTAGGTAATTTATTTCTATCCTTAAAGTTACCATCTCTGACTGTCGTATGATAGAGCTCTCTTCTTTTAGCGATATTTAATAAAACAAACATTACATGCTCAGCAACTGTGACTGCGTTTGCATTAGCTGTAATAGCAATTTTTATATCTCTTTCTTTAGCTGTTTTTAAATCAATATTGTCGTAACCAACTCCATGTCTTGAAATTATTTTAAGATTTTTTGCCTCATTAATTACCTCACCAGGTAATTTTGCTATTCTAATTGAAGCACCATCACAATCTTTTATTTTTGTTTTTAAATTTTCTATCGAAACATCATCAGTAACTTCCACATCAAAATTGGGATGGTTATTAATTAATTCCATACCTTTGTCATGAACTTTTTGGATAACTAGAATCTTCTTTTTATTAGTCATAATTTTTATTTAAGTCTTTCTATTAAAGGCTTTTCTAATACGAAAAATATCAAACAATGTAAAATAGTTTTTTAAAAAGTTGTAATTAATTTCTTATTAAAATAAATTTAATTGTGAATTTAACTATAAAAACACTACTTTATTTTTTTTAACTTTCTTGAAAAGTTTAATACTTTTTTTCTAAGAATTGGAAGACAATTTGCATGGATCGCAATTTTTTTAATGGTTGTTGTAATTATGATTCAGGTATTTTTTAGATATGTTCTAAACAGCGCACTACCATGGCCTGATGAAGTTGCAAGATTTTTAATGTTATGGATGACTGGTTTAATTGCTCCCTCAGCCTATAGATGGGGAGGTTTTGTTTCTATTGATATGTTGGAAAGATTTTTACCTAAAATTATATCTACTTTATTAACTTTATTTTTATTAATTGTTTCATTATTTGTTTTGATAATTGGTTTAGAGCTAGGTTTAAAACATATCAATGTTGGATGGATTTTTAGTTCAGCTTCAATTAAAATTCCTTTTAATCTAATTGGTGGTAAAGCTGAGCCAATAAAATTAGCTTGGATGTATATGTCCCTACCTGTTGGAATTGTTTTTTTGATTTCAGTAAACATAGAGTTAATTTTAAGAAATTTTTTAAGTAACTTTACAAAGCTAGTATTACCTGAAGATTTAGATAAACAAAAATTAGAGTCTCAATAATGTTAATTTGGTTTCTCCCCTTATTTTTATTATTTTTATTAATTGGATTACCAGTATTTTTTGGATTGTTAGCTGCTCCTGGAATTTTACTTTGGTTGAACGATCAATCTAGAGATGGAGCAATGCTTTATAGAAATATATATAATGGTATTGACAGTTTTCCTTTAATGGCAATTCCATTTTTTATGTTAGCAGGTGAACTAATGAATAGGGGAGGAATTACCCTAAGGTTAGTAGAATTTAGTCAAGCTATGATGGGCCACTTAAAAGGAGGTTTGGCTCATGTAAATGTTTTAACTTCAATGTTGTTTGCAGGACTATCTGGTTCTGCAGTTGCGGATACTTCTGCAATTGGATCAATGTTAATTCCTGCAATGGAAAAACAAGGGTATACCAAAAAATTTGCAGCAGCAATTACTGCAGCAAGCTCAGTTATAGGACCAATTATTCCTCCTTCAGGGATAATGATTATTTACGCTTATGTAATGGGTGAGAGTGTTGCTGCCTTATTTCTTGCTGGTATTGTTCCTGGAATTTTAGTTGGTGTAAGTTTAATGGTCACCATTAAATTTATGGCAAAGCGATATAATTTTCCAGCCGTAACAAAAAAAACTACATGGAGTCAAAGAGGTAAAGCATCCCTAAAAGCTTTTTTCCCTTTAATGACTCCAGTAATAATTCTTGGAGGAATTTTAGGTGGAATTTTCACTCCCACAGAAGCTTCCGCAGTAGCAGCTGCTTATGCAATGTTTATAGGATTATTTGTTTTAAAATCTTTAGAATGGAAAGAAATACCTAAAGTCATGACTAAAGCTGCTATGATCTCTTCGGTTGTTCTTCTTTTGGTTGGTGCAGCAATGGCATTTAAAACTGTCGTAAGTTTATCTCATGCACCTGAGTATTTAGCGGAATTTGTTTTAGGATTAAGTGAAAATCCTTATATTTTATTATTTCTCATAAATATTTTATTGTTTGTTGTTGGAATGTTTTTGGATGCAGGCCCAGCTATAATAATTTTAGGACCTATACTAGGACCAGTTTTTGTTGAACTTGGTGTTCACCCTGTTCATTTTGCAATTATTATGTCTGTTAATTTAACTGTCGGGTTAGCTACACCACCTATGGGTCTCGTTTTATTTGTTGCTTCATCTGTATCAGGTGAAAGAGTAGAAACAATTGCAAAAGCAATACTACCTTTCTTAGCAGTGGAGGCTATAGTAATATTCTTAATTACATATTTTCCAGCAATTTCAATGACTGTTCCTTTATTGACTGGTTTTGCTAAATAATTTTTAGTTATTTTCAGATAATAGACTCTTTTGTAAATCTATGTATAGTCTCAATACATAAATATTAAAGAGAGGGAAATAATTATGAGTAAATTAATTAAATCATTTTTTTCATTATTATTATTAATTGGATTTACAGCTTCAGTTTCTGCTGCCGATTACAATTTAAGAATGACAATGAATTCTAATGATCAAGATGAAGACTATGATGGCGCTGTAGTCTTTAAAAACTATGTTGAAGCAGCATCTAATGGAAAAATAGCTGTAGAGCTTTTTGTGGGTACTCAACTTTGTTCAAAAGGTGCAGAGTGTCTTCAAGGTGTATCTGACGGAAGTATAGATATTTATATATCTACCTCTGGTGGAGCTGCAGGAGTTTTCCCGTATGTTCAGGTTTTAGATTTACCTTATCTAATGGCTAATGACAGAATTGCTGAAAATGTTATGCAAGGGGATTTTGTAAGAACTATGAGAAAAATGGCTCTTAAAGATTCCGGAGATACAATCAGGTTAATGACTGTTGGTAACACAGGTGGTTGGAGAAATTTTGCAAATACAAAAAGAAGAATTGCAGAACCATCTGATATGAAAGGTCTAAAAATTAGAACTGTAGTAGCTGATTTACCTCAAGAGCTTGTAAAAGCTTTAGGTGCTTCACCAACTCCTATTCCATGGCCTGAATTATTTACATCTTTCCAAACTGGTGTGGTTGAAGGTTCAAAAAATGGAATAACTGATATCATGAACATGAAGTTCCCTGATGCTGGTCTAAAATATGTAACGCTAGACGGACACGCATATATGGGAGCACTTTGGTGGATGAACAACGCAAAATATAGTTCTATGCCAACTGATCTTAAAAGAGTTGTGACTGATGGATTTTATGCTTTACAGCAAGCAACATTTGCTTCTCCTAAAAGAAAATCAATCAAGGCTTACGAAGATTTTGTAGCTGGTGGTGGTGATCTATATGTTCCAACACCTGATCAAAAAGCTGGCTTTAAAAAAGCTGCAAGTCCAGTTTATGATTGGTTTAAATCTAATGTTAAGGGTGGAAAAGAAATTTTCAACGCTTTAACTAAAGCTGTAGCGAGTGCTGAGAAACAAGCATCGAGTGCTTATAAAAAAGATTTATAATTTTAAATTATTTTTAATGGGGCGGATTTTTATTCGCCCTGTTATCTAAAAGGATATATCCAAGATTTGTAATCTTTTATGAGTATATGAGCTTTTTCAATTTGTTCAGGAGTCATTTTTTTAACAACTTCTTCCTGAGAAATTGCAGCATCAGGATCTCCACCTATAGCGGAAAGTCCGTACCACATGTAAGCTCTAACAAGATCAGGAGCGGGAAGTCCTCTTCCAATTTCGTAGTACCATCCAACACCAGATTGGGCACCAGGGTGACCTTTCATAGAAGATCTAAGATACCACTCAAAGGCTCTAACATCATCTTGTTCAACTCCAAGACCCATAGCGTACATAATTCCAATAAGTTCTTCAGCATCTGCATTCCCAGATCTAGCAGCTGGCATAAGTTCTTCCATAGCTTCTTTAAATTTTCCAGCTTCCATCAAGTCTCTGGCATTTTCAATTTCGGCAAAAACTATGGATGGGATAAACAAAATTATGAAGAAATACTTAATCATATAAAAATTATTTTATTTATAGTTCCATTTCTAATTTCAGTAAATAAATCATATGCAACAGAATTACCAAAACCATTAAAGAGTGATGATTTTCATAAAGTTGATATAGAAAAAGTTAAAATTGGCAGACTTTTGTTCCACGATAAAATTTTATCTGCAAATCGAAATATTGCATGTGCAACTTGTCATAGTCATAATTTAGGCGGTTCTGATGGACTTTCATTAGGAATTGGTGAAGGAGGACATGGAATTGGATTAAGTAGGACAGCAGGATCAGGTGTTGATAAAATTAAAAAACGTATTCCTAGAAATGCTTTAGCTTTATGGAATTTAGGATTTAAAGATATAACAACATTATTGCATGACGGTAGGGTAACTAAATCAAATATATTTGGTAATGGTTTTAATACCCCAGCACAAGAACTACTACCAAAAGGTCTTGATAATATAGTTGCTGTTCAAGCATTATTTCCGATGACAAGACAATTTGAAATGGCTGGAAATCCAGGCGAAAATGAAATCATAGGGTTGGTCTCAAAAGTTGGTAAAGATAGTATGAGAATTGATAGGGTTTGGCCTGTAATTGAATATAGAATAAGAGGAATTCCTGAATATGTTGATTTGTTTAAAAATGCTTTTGAGGACGTCGATAGCGCATTGGATATTAATATCACACATATAGTAAATTCAATTGCAGCTTTTGAAATTCACGAATGGACATCCTTTGACTCTCCTTTTGATAAATATTTAAATGGAAACAAATCAGCTTTAAATTCAAATCAAATTAAGGGCATGAAATTATTTTATGGAAAAGGAAATTGTAGCTCATGTCACTCAGGATCATTATTGTCTGATCAAAAATTTCATTCTATAGGAATTCCACAATTTGGACCTGGACGAACAAGACCTTTTGATCCTTATGCGCGTGATGTTGGGCGAATGGTTGAAACAGACGACTTAAATGATATGTATAAATTTAAGACACCTGCATTAAGAAATGTTTCTTTAACAGCTCCCTATGGTCATAATGGAGCTTACCCAACACTTAAAGGAATAATAAAACATCATTTAAATCCAACTGAAATGAATAAAAATTGGAAACCTGAGTATGCTAATTTACCAAAGGCTCCTTGGTTGGAGCAAATCGATTTTGTGACTTTTTCTGATAAAAGAGAGCAAGATAGAATAATATCAAGTATTGATATTAAATCCATAGATTTAAATGATAAAGAAATTGATCAACTTGTGTTTTTTTTAGAGTCTCTTACCGGTGTAAGTGGAAATAAGAGACCTCTTGGTAAACCAAAAAAAGTACCGAGTGGACTAACAATTGATTAATTTTATTTAATTAAACTGATACAACGCAAAAATGGAAAAGATTAAATATGGAATAATAGGAGCCGGTACAATGGCTCGAGAACATATTCTAAATTTATCTTTAATTAATGAAGCTGAAGTAGTCGCGCTTTCAGACCCGCATGACGAGTCTATAAAACAGTGCCAAGAATTAATTAAAAAAGAAGTTGCTTGTTTTAATAATCATCTTGACTTGATTAAAGAAAATTTAGTCGATGTTTATATAATTTCATCTCCTAATTTTACACATATTCAGATTTTAAAAGATGTTATTAAAACTAAAAAACATATATTGGTTGAAAAACCTTTGTGTACCAACACTAAAGATTGTTTAGAAATAGAAAAATTAACTAAAGATTATCCGTCAGTATTTTGGACTGCAATGGAGTACAGATACATGCCACCTGTAGCAAAATTAATTACAGAAATACATAATAAAACAATTGGTGACTTAAAAACTTTAACAATTAGAGAGCATAGATTTCCTTTTTTAAAAAAAGTAAATGATTGGAATAGATTTGAAAAAAATACAGGTGGTACATTAGTTGAAAAGTGCTGTCATTTTTTTGATTTAATGCGTTTTATAACTAAAAGTGATCCTATAAGCGTTTATGCAAGTGGGGGACAAGATGTTAATCATTTAGATGAGGAGTACGATGGAAAAAAACCAGATATTATTGATAACGCATATGTAATTGTAAATTTTGAAAATGGTTCAAGAAGTATGTTAGAACTTTGTATGTTTGCTGAAAATTCTGAAATGCAAGAGGAGTTAATTGCCATTGGAAATATTGGTAAAATTGAAACTTCAGTTCCATCAAATGAGTCAGGTTTAACCTCTTCTAATCTTAGAATTGGTATGAGAGATGGAAAAACTAAATTAGAGACTATAAGTGTAGATTCAAAAATACTTGAGGCAGGTCACCATCATGGATCAACTTATTATGAGCATTTAGCCTTTATGAATGCAGTAAAAAATAAATTAAATCCAGATGTATCTTTAAAAGATGGTTTGATCGCAGTTGCTGTAGGTGAAGCTGCAGAAATATCTATAAAGCTTGGAAGAGTAGTTAAATTGAACGAGATAATTATTTAAAAAATTCGATCGTCTTTTTTACAATAAAATTACTTACTCTTATATTTGACTCTGTTGTAACTCCTGAAATATGTGGTGTAAGAATACAATTCATATCAGGTTTTATTTTTTCATATAAATCATTTGTAACAGGTTCATTTTCAAAAACATCTAATGCAAAACCTGAAATTAAATTTTGATTATAAGCTTCTATAAGATCATTCTCATTAACAACACTACCTCTTGACGTATTAATTATTATTGGTTGTTTTTGCATTTTAGAGAATGAAGACTTATTGATTAGATTTTTTGTCTCTTCAGTTAATGGCAGATGTAAAGAAACAATATCTGCATTTTGAAATATGTCTTCTAATGAAGATAATCTATAATCTTTTTCGTTATCACCTAACTCTTTAATATAAGGATCATAAGCCAAAACATTTAGACCATTTTTCAAACTGTAGTTTGCAACCTTTCTACCGATTGTGCCAAAACCTACTACTCCAATACATTTTCCATTTATTTCAGCAGATTTAATAGTAGTTCTAGGCCAATTACCTTTAATTGTTCCATTATGAAGTATTGGAATTTTTTTTATCAAGGACATTAAAGATGAAACCACATATTCAGCAACAGAGTCTGCGTTCATGCCTGTTGCTGGTTGAACATGAATATTTTTTGTTTTACAAAATTCAGTATCAATATTGTCTAAACCAACACCCAACCTTCCAATAAATTTTAAATTTTTAGCGTTAGATAAAATATGCTTACTTACTTGGGTTTTATTTCTAACAATTAAACCATCATAATCTTTAATAATTTCAGTAAGCTCTTCATTTTTTTCCCAAAGCCTTTCATCAAATTTGATTTCAAAAATATTATTTAGATTGTTTAAACTATCTTGATTAATAAACTCTGTTATTAAGATTTTAGTCATATTTCCTTATATATAATTTAAACTTAAATTAAATAACTTACTTTTTTATTGAAATTGTTGTTGGCCTTATTGAATTTGAAACAATATTTCTAGAAAGTTTTATCTCTCTTAAAACAATATAAATTCCAGCTCCAATTATAAAAACATTTCCTAAATAAATATTCCAAGTTGGAATTTCATTAAATACATAAAAACCAATTAATGCACCTATGAATAATTGGATATATTGTGTATTTGCAAATATAGAAGCAGGAAGATGTCGGGCAGAATTTATAATAAAAATCATTCCCATCCCTCTTAATAAACCTGCATTAAAATTTAAAAAAAAATCTGTTTTTGTCATTGGAATATAAAGTTCAAATGTAATCACACCAGAAATTATAATTAAAATTAATTTTCCAATTATTAAAAATGAATAGACACTCTCTGATTGACCATATTTTTTGACTAACAAATGACCTATTGAGGAAAAAATTGGTATTAATAATGCCAATAGTACATAATTATTTATTTCTGTTCCAAAAGGATCAATTGCAATTATTGTTCCAATGAAACCAATTAATATAGCTGTATACCTTCTCCAGCTAACTTTTTCTTTTAAAAAAATTACAGATCCAATTGTCAATACAAAGGGTGTAAAGAAGATGATACTATACATTGTTGTAAGTGGAAGTTTATTTATACAAAGAAAAAATAATCCCATTGAAATAATTAAAGTTACCGCTCTAACTAGATGAACAAGGAAGTTTTTAGTTTTAATTTTTTTCCAGGAATTTCTAACTTGCGTATAAAGTAAAATTGGAAGTAATGCCGATATGGAGTTAATAAAAATTATTTGTGTCACATGATAATAATTTGTTAATTCTTTTGCTATAGAATCCATGATAACGAATAAAGAGTAGCCAAGAATTGCTAAAAAAAAGTCTACCGAATAGACCCGGGTAGTTACTGAATTCATTTGTTTATTTTTTATATTAGTTTTGAAAGATCTCTTTTGCTATTTTTAAACGTTGGCAAAGGATATTTAAAGGCATATTTACGTGGAATACATTTTTCTTTGGCTTTTTCCCAAAGAGCAAGCCATTGTTTAAAGTTTAAAACAGTAATATTTTTTTTATTTTTACTTTTAACATAAAAACTGGGTAACGGTTCTCGACCTGAAGTTTGACCAGCTTTATTATATCTTAGATCAGCACTAATTCTAAAAGAATTTGATTTATTTGGAATAGAGCAGTGCGCGGAGTGTCGGTGAAGTAAAACTACATCCCCAACATCAGCTTCCAGGTAAACAACTTTTTTTGAATTTAGTAAGTCTGAATTTTTGATTTCAACTTGACCTTTGTAGCCAGAGTGATGATTTAATAATCCTAACTTGTTAATTCCAGGAATAGTGATCATACATCCATTTTTCTTAGTTGTTTTTGTAAATGGAATCCACACAGTTAAAAGTTCAGTATTTTTTTGACCTTTAGTAGATAATACTGCCGCATCTTGGTGCCAAGGTGTTCTACCACTTAAGCCATCAAAAATTGATTTCTTAGGTAATGTTTTTTCTGGTTGTTTGATTCTTGTATTTTGAACGGGGTTGGAAAGAATTTCTGAACCAAGGATTTTTTCAACCACACTAAGTATTTTTTTATGTTTAATTAAATTCCATAAAGAGTGTGTAGCAAAGTAATCACTATCTTTTTTTACATTATCTCTTGGTAGTCTAGTATTAAAATACTGATCTAAATCAAAAATATTTAGAGAAGATACAAATTGATATTTTTTTTCAAATTTTAATTTTAGTGCTTTTGAAATTTTAGATTTTGGAGAGAACTTATGAATCAATCTATCCATTACATATTCCATATCATTTAAAATAGGCTTAAGATCATTATCAAAATTTAAAACATTTTTTACTATCGCATATCCTTGTTTTTCAAATTTTTTTTTATTTAATGATTTCATTTTTAAATTTTTTACTAATTTGTAACTGGTACTGAAAGATAATTTGCATCATGAAAAGAAGTTAACATTTTTTTTTTAGTTTTAATTATATGAGGATAGTATGGAATATCATTAAATTTCCATATTACTGGTTTATTTAAAGCATAACTTCCATAAATAAAAAATCGTTTAGGGCAATTTTTTTCAATAAATCTTTTAACACCATGATAAGAATTGGGTGTTGATTGAAAAAAAACTACTGTTCCCTGTCTAGGAGTAAACTCTTTGACAACTTCTAATTCACTAATTTTTGGAAATCTTCTAAAACTTTTTCTAATATTTTTTTTAGTTTTTTTTCTATAAATGGTAAGTGATCCTCCATTTTTTTTTGGTATGTCAGTCAAATAAATTAAAAAATTATACAATCTTGTAATATCATCTCGATGCGGTCTCAATCTATAACCACCCTTTGAAACCGAAAAATCAATATCTAAATTCACTTTTGGATTAGAATAATTATTGCCAAGTAATTTTGAAAGTTCACTTGAGTTTAATTTTTTTTTTATAGTAAATTTTTTTGGATTAAAATTTTTTGGTAGGTTCGAGTTTTCCCATGATCCATTTTTAAATTTTTTTTTAAATATATTTTCAATTTTCTTGTAGAAAAATTTGCTATTAAAAAGTTTAAAAAGTTTTTTAGAAATTTTTGACTGTTTGATATAATTATTAAAATTTTTTGAGCCTTTATTGATACGACTTCTGCCACCCATAATCATATCATCAAAAGATTTAGAGTTACTAATTTCTTCGATTAATTTTTTACAAATATTTTTTGGAATAATGTTGCTACCTACTAGAACTGGAAAATTTCCTTTTACTTTTTTTAATTTTTCAATTCGGAGCATTTAGCTATACATTCCCTCCTTAACTTTAATCATCTTATACATAAGATCGTTTAAAGGAGTTTTTATCCCATGTTTTTTTCCAAGACTTGATACAACACCACTTATGAAATCAATTTCGGTCTTTCTTTTGTACTGAACATCAAAAGCCATAGATGATTTATTCGTTTGGTTTGAGTCTACAATTTTATTAAACATAAAAAGGCACTCATCCTCAGAAACCTCTACACCATCAGCTAATGCTACTTGTCTTGTTTCTAAAATTATTTCTTTTCCTAAAGATCTAGATACGTCATTTGCACTATTATTTATGTATAGATCGGTATGATGTAAATCAAAAATTGCTGATAGGGGTCCAATCGCTGTTAATGCAAACAGTTTCATCCATTTTCTTTTTTTTACATCATCAGCAGCAATAGTTTCGAGATTATAAGCTGTAAAAGTGTCAGCGATATCTTTTACTCTTTCACTCATCCCACCTTCATATTCTCCAATCCAAGAAGGTAGAGCAGCGTGGTTCATTATATGACCTGGCCCCAATATATTTGAGGCTTGAGTTGTTGTTCCTCCTAGAACTTTTTCAACTCCTACAATTTTTTGTATAATTGCCTCATGACCAAAGCCATTTTGAAATGACATAAAAACAGTTTTTTCACCAATGATATTTTTAATACTATTTAAAGCTGGTTCTAAAACAGTTGCTTTACACATTACTATCACGGCATCAACAATACCAACTGTCGATGGGTCAGTCGTTGCTTTAACTTTAATAAATCTATCTCCACCATGACCATCCATCTTAAGACCATTTTTATTTATAGCTTCCACATGTTCTTTCCAAACATCAATTAGGTTAACGTTTAATCCTTTTTCAGCTAACAAACCCCCAAACAAACAACCCATTGCACCAGCACCTAAAACTGCAACTTTTAAATTTTTATTTATCATTGAACCTTTTTAAATTAATTTATGTATAGATATTATATATATTATCTATAGACATTATGCAAAATAAAATATAGCTTAATTAATGATGCAATTAAAAATAGAAAAATCAAAATTTAAAGAATATTCATTGGATAAAATTTCCGAAGCTCTACAAAGCGGATTATCAAACAATTATAAAGAAGTTGAAGTATCAATCGTCGATTGTCCAAATTTAAGAGATTGGGGGTGTCCATCTGAAGGAATTAGTGGCAATCAAAAAATTATAGATGTTGGTGGCGAACCCTACATGCATGATCCTAATTTAATTGGTGCTGAATTTGATTATGAAGAAATTTCTAAAATGATTGGTTCTGAAAAGTCTTACGCTTTAGGAGCTGGTTCAGGAGCCATGTCATGTTTAGACGGACACTGTGGAGAACTAGTAATTAATGAAAATCTAATCACTAATGAGTCAAAATCAATAATAGCTCGAGTTGGAAAAAATAAGGAATGTATTGCAGAAAAATATACAGCTAGAAAACATGGTGGTTTAGGTAATGTTTTTTATACTGATGGAGTTAAAGGAAAAGTTATTAAAATAAAAATAAAAGGACGATCTGGAGAACAGGGATCTCTTACTCAAACAATGAGAAAATCTTTATCTGATAATTTACAAATTAAAGACAATCAGCATATTGCTTTGGCAGGAGTTTTTAGAATTTTAAATGGAAAGATAAGATCACATGTTCAACCTGATTATAAAGATATTAAACATGAATATTATGATCCTGAACAAATGAAATGTGTAAAAGATTTTTTACAATTTTATGAACCAGTGGGACCTGAGTTACAAGGTTATTGTGTGCTTTGGACTGGCGATCCAACAGGAGGAAATCTTAATTTAAGAGAGTCTGGTGAACATACTCATTTTCATTCCTATACTAAAGAAAATGTAGCAGGTCATTATCACTTTGATGTAACTCCTGAAGAGATAGAATATGAGGGTTATTTTAATACCGCAGAAGAAGTGCACAGAGTTAATAATGTTTACAAAGAATTAACTAATAAAAAATAATATTAATTTTACTTTCTTTAGGATAACATTTTGGAATGAAGAAACAATTTAAGTACCCAAAATCTTTTGAGGAACAGAAAAAAATTCCAAAGATTACACAAAAAAGAATTAAATTAGCTGAAGCTTCACTTGGTGATTTCGAGGGAAGGCTTGAGAATGATTTACTTAATTGGTTTTCATTAACACCTCAACATTGGATAATGTTGCATATGGTTATGCTTGCTTATTATAAAAATAAATCAATTACTAAAAATGAATTACTAAAGGTAATTGAAAAATCTTACCTGACATCTAATGTCTATATAGATACTGCAATTAAAAAAGGTTTTTTTAGAATTATTAGAAATGAAAAAGATAAAAGATCAATATTTATTTTACCTTCAGTTATAACAATAAAAACTTTTGAGGGATTTATAGACAGAAGAGATCTAGTTTATAAAGGAATTTAATGAAAAATATTTACACTTGGGCTGCTGAGCCAGCTAAACGAACTTTAACAGTAGCAGATCTAAAAGCTGCAAAAGGCAAAAAAAAATTTATACAAGTCACAGCAAATTCACATGATGAAGCTTATGCTGCTGAAAAAGCAGGTTTTGATATGATTATCTGCCAAGCAAAAAATGTTTTAAAGGTAAGAGAAGGATCAAAACATTTATTTTTAACGGCTTCTTTAATTCTCAATGAATATGTAACTAAGGAAGATATTATGAGAGGTGCATTTAAAGCACTAGAAGAAGGTGCTGATGCAGTAATGACGCCTAGGAGCATGGAAGTTGTTGAAATGTTGACCAAGGAGGATGTTCCTGTCATGGGTCACTTAGGTTTAGTGCCTAGAAAATCCACATCTCTTGGTGGAATGAGAGCAATAGGAAAAACTTCTGATGAAGCATTTGATTTGTTTCAACAATTTAAAAGATTAGAGAATGCAGGAGCTTTTGCAGCTGAATGTGAAGTTATTCCTGAAAATGTAATGGGTGAAATTTCTAAAAGAACAAATATTGTAACTGTATCTCTAGGAGCTGGAAAAAATGCTGATGTTATTTATTTGTTTATGGAAGATATCTGTGGAGATACAGAAAATTTACCAAGACATTCTAAAGCTTATGGTAATTTACTAAAACTTAGAAATGAAATTAAGCTTGAGAGAGTAAGAGCTCTTAAAGCTTTTAAAAAAGATGCTATGAGTGGAATATTTCCCGGGAAAAAACAGTCTTCTAACTTAGATAAAAAACAACTTGATGAATTTTTGGGTAAGATTGATTAATAAGTACCAGAGTCTTCTTTCTTACCAACAGAACCTTTCATTCCATCTACCATTGATTTAGCGCCAGCACTTAATGCTCTTAGATCAGATGCTATAGTTACAAAATCAAAACCTTTTTCAATCATCTTCGTTGCATATTCTGTAGTACCATTATGAATTCCAGCAAAAATATTATTTTTCTTTGCATGTTCTAGAATTCTTAAAATTTCAGAATAAGCTTTAGTTGTTTCAGCTCGATCAAATCCAGGTTTTTCACCAATTGCTAAAGATAAATCTGCTGGTCCAATATAAATTCCATCAACACCTGGTGTAGACATTATCTCATCAAGGTTTTCTAAAGATTCTTTTGTCTCTATCATTGCTAATTTTAATATTTCTTCATTAGCGTGATCAGCATAATCAGCTCCACCATAAATCAAACCTCTAATAGGACCAAAACTCCTGTAACCATTAGGTGGATACATACAAGCTTGAACAAAATTTTCTGCCTCTTTTTTATTACTAACCATTGGACAAATAATTCCATAACAACCAGCATCTAAAATTTTCATTATTTGACCTGGTTCATTCCAATTAACTCTAGCTAGTGGAGTTACATCTGTTGTAGAAATAGTTTGAAGCATTGGAAGCGCATTGCTGTAATCTACAAGCCCATGTTGCATATCTATTGTTAAGGAGTCCCATCCTTGATGAGCCATAGCTTCTGCAGAAGCTGTACTTGGAATTGCACACCAACCATTAATTACAGGTTTCCCTGCTTTCATCATTTCTTTTATTTTATTTTTTCTCATGATCTATATTTTTAATCCCATATGTGTGTATTTTACATTCAAATAATCTTTAATTGCACCTGATCCACCTTCACGTCCATATCCAGTTTGCTTAATACCTCCAAAAGGTGCTTCAGCAAGCGCAACTACACCAGTGTTAACTGCAACACATCCAGACTCTAATTTTTCTGATCCAATATGAGCTTTGTCCATAGAGTTTGTGTATAGATAGCTACATAAACCAAGGTCGTTATCATTTGCTCTTTCAATAACTTCATCAAAAGTTTTAAATGTAAGAATGGGTACCAATGGACCAAAAGGCTCTTCCTTCATGATAGTAAAGTTATCTTTAACATCATCAAATACAGTTGGTTCGTAATAATATCCTTTATTAAAACCAGAAGGTCTTTTTCCACCCATTAATACTTTTGCACCTTCACTTTTTGTTGTCTCTACTAATTTTTCTATTTCTTCTAATCTCTTAGCAGTACTTAAAGGGCCCAACTCAACACCTTCATCCATACCATTACCTATTTTTAATTTTTTTGCTCTATCCATAAATGCACTTACAAACTCATCTTTTCTATTTTCCTGGATATAAAATCTGTTTGGAGAGATACAAACTTGACCGTTATTTCTGAATTTGCCAGTTATTGCTATGTCGGCAACTTTGTTCATATCTACATCTTCACAAACAATAAAGGGAGAGTGGCCACTTAGTTCCATTGTAACTCTTTGAACTTTATCAGCTGCTTTTTTTAAAATTATCTTACCAACTCTTGTAGAACCGGTGATTGATACTTTTTTAATAATATCAGACTCCATTAATTCATTTGATATTTCAGCAGGATCACCTGATAACAGACTTACAACTCCATCTGGCACACCAGCTTCTTTACAAATATTAACTAATTCCATTACGGCACCAGGAGTAATTGTATCTGGTTTACAAATAACAGAACAACCCGCAGCTAAAGCAGTAGAAATTTTTCTTGATGCTAATACTATTGGAAAATTCCATGGAACTAAAGCAGCAACAACACCTACTGGTTGATAGTAAACATGAACTCTAGTATCTGGAAATCTACTTTGTTGTGTTTCACCATAAATTCTTTTTGTTTCTTCAGCGTTCCATTCAAAAATATCAGCTCCACCACCGACTTCTCCAACAGCTTCAGCAAGAGGTTTTCCAACTTCAAGAGTTAACCATTTTGCTAGTACTTCTTTCTTTTCTCTCATTAAGTCAGCAATTTTTCTAAGAACATAAGATCTCTGCCAAGGTGCTGTATTTTTCCAAACCTCTAAACCTTTTTCAGCAGACTTTAATGCTTTTTGTACTTCTACTGAGGATGCTTTTGATGCTTTTCCAATCACTTCTTCTGTTGCAGGATTGATTACATCGTAAGTTTCTTTTTTTTCAGCTTGTTGCCATTTACCATCAATGAATTGTCCAAATTTTTCGTACATAATTTTTATTTTTAAGTTTACTTAATTAGGTTTTTTAATTTATAAATATATTTATATATAAACACTATACATATTAAAAAATAAACATATTTATGAAAAAAATTACTCTCACTTGTGCACATGCAATTGTAAAATATTTAATTGCTCAAAAAATATTAATTAATGGCAAAAAAGAACCTTTGTTTCCAGGTGTGTTTGGAATTTTTGGACATGGCAATGTAGCGTGTTTAGGTCAAGCATTAGAGGAAAATCAAAAAGAGCTTCCTACTTATAGAGGACACCATGAACAGAACATGGCTCTTACAGGTATTGGTTATGCAAGAGCAAAGAGAAGGCAGCAAATTTTTGTAGCAACATCATCAGTTGGACCAGGGGCAACAAACATGGTTACAGCTGCAGCCGTTGCAATGAGTAACAGATTACCTATTTTATTTTTACCAGGAGATACATATGCAAATAGAATGCCTGATCCAGTACTTCAACAAGTAGAACATTTTAATAATCCAGGAATAACTGCTAATGATGCTTTTAAACCTGTAACTAGATATTTTGATCGCATCACTAGACCCGAGCAAATTATTCAATCATTTCCAGCAGCAGTTCAAACAATGTTAGATCCTGCAGATTGTGGACCAGCCTGCATTGCATTAAGTCAAGATATTCAAGGACAAACATTTGATTATCCAGAAGAATTTTTCAAAGAAAAGATTCATGCAATTAGAAGACCAAGACCTGATGAATTTCAAATAAAAGAGGCTGCAGAAAAAATTAAATCTTCAAAAAATCCAATAATTATATCTGGTGGAGGAGTTTTTTACTCTGATGCTATGGAAGAATTAAGTAAATTTGCGGTTAAACACAATATACCAGTTACACAAACTGTGATGGGATATTCTACAATGAAAAGAGACCACTCACATTATGCTGGTCAAATAGGTGGGTTAGGTGGAAAAAATACTAATTCATTAGCTAAACAAACAGATCTAGCTATTGCAGTTGGTACTAAACTTGCAGACTTCACCACTGGGTCTTGGGCTAATTTTGAAAACGAAAATTTTAAACTTGTTTCAATTAATGTCTCAAGATTTGATGCTAATAAGCATTTGGCTCAAGCAGTAGTAGGTGATGCAAAAGTTTCATTAGATGAACTTTCACAAGCATTAGGTGATTGGAAAGCTGGTGAGGAGTGGAATAAAAAATCTCAAGCAGAGTTAAAAGCGTGGAATGAACATGTGGATAAAGAGAGCGCCCCTTCAAATCAAGAGGTACCAAGTTATGTTCAAGTAGTTGGTGCCGTTTACAAGAATTCTGATCCATCAGATATTGCAGTTACTGCAGCAGGAGGTTTGGTTGGTGAAGTTATTCAAGTTTGGAGACCACGAGAATTAAATACTCATGAAACTGAATGGGGATTTAGTTGTATGAGTTATGAAATATCAGGAGCCTTAGGAATAAAAATGGCAAACCCTGACAAAGAAGTTATTTCTTTTGTTGGGGATGGGTCTTATCTTTTAAATAATACAGATATTTATTCTTCAGTAATCACTAATAATAAGCTTATTATAATTGTTTGTGATAATGGCGGATTTGCTGTGATCAATAGACTGCAATTATTCAAAGGTGGAAATGAATATAATAATTTATTAAAGAGCTCAAATACCCCGGGTCTGGTAGATGTAGATTTTGCAAAACATGCAGAAAGTATGGGGGCAAAATCAGAGCATGTTAATTCAATATCAGATCTTGAAGAAGCATTTAAGAGGGCAAAAAAATCAGATGTTACTTATGTAATTTCTATTAAAACTCATGCCTACCAATGGTTAGAGGGTTCTGCATTTTGGGATAGCCCGACATTAGAAATTCCAACCACTAAAGAAAATAAAGAAGCTATAAAACTACATAAAGAAGGAAAAAATAAACAAAGACAAGGTGTTTAATTCTTTATGAATAAAATTTTTAAAGTAGGCCTAATTGGTTGTGGTCATATTTCTGAAACATATTTTAGAGCAGAAAAATATTTCAATAATATAAAAATTATTAAGTGTGCGGATATAAGTTTCAATAATGCACTTAAATGTGCAAAAACTTATAAGATACAAGCCGTAACTGTTAATGAACTTTTAAAAGATAAAGAAATTGAGATTATTCTTAACTTAACCATTCCTAAAGCTCACTATCAAGTTGCAAAACAAGCATTAGTTAATGGAAAACATGTTTACTCTGAAAAACCATTAGCAATTAATTTTAAAGATGGAAAAGATCTTCTTAAAATAGCAAAAAAGAAAAAACTCTATATTGGAAATGCGCCTGATACTTTTTTGGGAGGAGGCATTCAAAAATCAAAAGAGCTAGTTGATAAAAAAATTATAGGTAAAATTAATTTAGGTAATGCAATTTTTGCTTTTCCTGGAGTTCAATCTTATCACCCAAATCCTGAACCTTGGTTTGCTAAGAAAGAGGGTGGCCCAGTCATTGATATGGGTCCATATTATTTAACTGCTTTAGTTAATTTATTGGGTCCAGCAAAAAAAGTTACAGGAAGTATTGTAAATGGAGTTAAGAGAAGAACTATTGGGATAGGACCAAGAAAAAATAAAACATTTAAAGTTGAATGTCCAACAACATATTTATCAACAATTACATTTGATAATGGAACAATTATCAGACTAACTCTTTCTTTTGATGTGATAGCTCACCAAAGAAATCATATAGAGCTTTATGGTGACAAAGGTTCGATGATAGTTCCAGACCCAAATATGTTTGGTGGTTCAGTTTATCTATGCAAAAATTTAGGTGACCCATGGAAAGAATACAAAACTGATAAAATGCCATTAGGAAAAATTAATATTAGATCACAAAGTTCTAGAGCGAATGAGTCTCCTACAAACGCTAATTATAGAGGAGTTGGTTTAGCAGAAATGGCTTATTCAATAGAGAATAAGAAAATCAATAAATGTAATGGAGAACTTTCATTGCATGTTTTAGATATTATTCAATCAACCATGAAAGCTTGTAAAACTAATAAGCCGCAAGCAATTAAAACAAGCTGTAAAAAACCAAGCTCATTTACTTTGAAAGAAATAAAAAAAATACTAAAGTAGTATAAATATTTGTTTATGAAGGTTCAGTACTTTGACTTGAAGAATAAACGTGCTTTAATTTCAGGCGGTGCCTCTGGTATAGGATCTTCAATAGTAGAACATTTGTGTGAACAGGGCGTAGAGGTTTATTTTTTTGATATAGATAAAAAAGAAGCTCAAAAATTAATTTCAAAAATTAAAAAGAAAAAACAAACAATACCCACTTTTCTATTCTGTAATATTAAAAACATAAAAAAATATATAAATTTAATTCAAGGTATTATTAAAAAGAAAGGCCCAATTGATATTTTGATAAACAATGCCTCAAATGATCAAAGACATACCCTTGAGGAAATTACAGAAAAATACTGGGACGAAAGAATGTCAATAAATTTAAAGCACTATTTATTCGCTATTCAAGCAGTTAAAAAAAGTATGATTAAAAACAAAGGTGGATCAATAATAAATTTAGGTTCAGTTAGTTGGATAAGAGGTGCGGTTATGTTTCCAGCTTATAGTACAGCAAAAGCAGCAATTTATGGTTTAACTAAATCTTTAGCTAGAGATTTAGGACAACATAATATTAGAATAAACTCTATAGCACCTGGATCAGTTGCAACTAAGAGACAGTCAAAATTATGGCTAAATTCTAGATTTAAAAAAGAAATTTTAGATAATCAGTGTCTTAAAAAACAAATATTACCTGAGGATATCTCAAGAATGGTTTTATACTTAGCATCAGATGTTTCATCTGGATGTACTAAACAAAATTTTACGGTAGATGCTGGTTTAGTTTAAAACTTAGATTAATTTCTTTTTATTTTCAGCCATTGATAATGCAATTTTAAACGAATTTAAAATTGGAGTTAAATTAGCTTCATTTTTCCCAGCAATTGCAAATGCAGATCCATGTGCAGTTGTTGTAACAGGAACAGTTAATCCACCTTGAACAGTAACTCCTCTATCAAAACCAAATGCTTTAAGTCCAGATTGAAGTGCATCATGGTACATGCCAACCATACAATCATGGTTTTTATTTTTATAAGCAACAACAAAAGAAGTATCGCAAGGTAACGGTCCATCCGTATTAAATCCAAGTTTTTTTGCCTCTTCTATAGCTGGAATAATTTCATCTTTTTCTTCAGTACCAAATTCTGCATGTGGGTTAAGAGCTTGAACTGCTATTCTAGGATTTTTTACACCGTTTAATTCCATAACCTCATTGATTAATTTAATAGGCTTTAAGATATTTTCTTTTGTAATTTGCTGAGCAACTTCTTTAATTGGAATATGAGACGTTACTCTTGCAGTCCAAAAATTATCTATAACATTAAACTCGCAACAAAAACTTTTTACATCTAATTTTTCAGCCATTAATTGTAATTCATCTGAATGAGTATTTCCTCCAAGTTTTAAACTTGTCTTATTCATTGGTGCAAAATTAATTGCATCAATTTTTTTTTCTTTAGCAAGATTTAGTGCTAAATTTAAAGCTTCCAAAACACTTTCGCCCGATTCTTTTGAAGGTTCTGCTATTTTATAATTATGATTTTTTCCTTTTGAAATATCTAATAAAAATCTGTTTGATTTATTAAAATCAATTTGGTCAAAATCTTCTACGATTTCAAGTTGATGAGAGTTACCAGTTACATTATTTCCACTCTCAAGAATTTGTTTTTCACCAATCACAACAATATTTGCTTTATTAGTAATTTCTTCTTTTAACAGCTTTGAAATAAGTTCAGGTCCTATTCCTGCTGGGTCACCAAGTAGAAGAGCAATGTTAGCTTTTGTTTGTGTCATTTTTTTTACTTTACGTCTTGTATCAGATTATGTTTATATAATTAATTATAAATTAACTAAAGAGGGAAATAATGAAAAAAAGTTTTAAACTTTTCTTAGCTGCTGCATTTCTAGTGACTGAATTTTTTGTTATAGCGCTACCTATGCTTACGACTTCTGCTAGAGCAGATGGTGCTATACAGGCAATCACTCATGCTGGTTTTGGTGGTGGTACTGACGTAACTACTAGAATGATGCTTTTAAGAGCTCGAAGAGTTCTTAAACAAGACATGCAACTAGTTAATAAAAAAGGTGGTGGTGGAGCTGTATCTATGGACTACATGATGAGCTTACCTGCTGATGGTCAACACACGTTAACTTGGACAACTGGTCATGCTGTATCAATGGCATTAGGTAAAACTAAAGTTAAAATTAGTGACATGCAACCACTTGCAAGAGGAACTGATGATCCTCAATTATTTGTTGTAAATTGTAAAGCTGACATCAAAGACGCTAAAAAATTTATTAGTGTTCAAAAATCAAAATCACTTAAATATGGAACAACTCATGTTGGTGGAATTGATGACGTTAGTGCAATTGCATTTACAAAAAAAGGTGGATTAAAAGATCCAACTATTGTTGCTTATAAAGGTGTAGCTCCAATTAAAACTAACCTAATCAAAGGAGATATTGATGTGGGTGTTTTAAATTTAGGGGAAGCATTAACGGAAATAAATGATGGAACGCTTTGTGTTTCTGTTGTTTTAGCAAATAATAGAATGGCTAAAATTGGAGACTCTCCAACAGCTAAAGAATTAGGAATACCTGTTTCTTTATCTACTGTTAGAGGTTTCGTAACTAAAAAAGGAGCTCCAGCTGAAAGAGTTAAAGAGTTAGAAGCTGGAATGATGAAAGCAATGAGCCACAACTACTATAAAAATTTCTTAACAGAAATTGGTTTAGATGACACTAGTGTTGTTGGTGCAGATGAATGGGGTAAGCAAATGGAAGAAATGCTTACTGAAATGACTGCACAGCTTAAAGCTTTAGGTTACATTAAGTAATTATAAAGATAGTACATTTAGTTTATGAACAATGTACGAAAACAAAAAAGGGCAAACAAAAGTTTGCCCTTTTTTTTTAAAGATGAATTTAAAGTTTCATTTATAATTATTTTTATTTCAACTATTTTACTAATAACTACTTTTTCTTTTGATATTGTTCCTCCAATTTTAAATAGAGGAATTCAACCTGCAACTTTTCCTAAAGCACTATTAGTTTTGATAATTAGCTTAACTTTTGTTGTATATTTTCTATCAACTAAAAAACCTTGGAAAGTAGAAAAAAAATTACCAAAAACTTTTTATTTGACCTTAACAGGATTCTTATTATTCGTTTTAATTTCAAAAATTTTAGACTTCTTTTTAGCGATTTCAATATTATCAATTTTCGTTTCATATTGCTGGGGTGAGAGAAGAATTTTTTATTTATTATTAGTAAGTATAATTTTTCCAATAATTGTGTTTATTTTTTTTGAGACAATTTTAGGTTTAAGATTCCCTCCGGGTATAATCACTAATATTTATTATCAGGTATAAATGGAAAATTTACTTTTAATGATGGCACCATTATTTAGTTCAAAACTTTTATTAGTTTTGTTTTTTGGAACTTTGTTTGGATTGATCTTAGGTGTCTTGCCAGGACTAGGTCCTACAACTGGAGGTGCTTTAATCTTACCTTTTACAATGACCTTGGATCCACTTTCCGCAATTGTACTGTTGACATCAATTTATTGTGCAGGGACATACGGTGGAGCAATTACAGCTATTTTAATTAATACACCAGGAACTCCTGCTGCAGCTGCCACATGTTTGGATGGTTATCCGTTAGCCCAAAAAGGGGAGGCTGGTCGAGCTCTTGGAATGGCTACTGTATCAAGTACAGTAGGTGGAATTTTTAGTGTCATAATACTTGTTTTTTTTGCACCTTTACTTGCAAAACTAGCTTATGAATTTGGTCAACCTGAATATTTTGCCTTAGCTATTTTTGGATTAACAATGCTTGCTTCTATTGGGGAAGGAAGCCCAATTAAGAATTTAATTGCAGGTGCGTTTGGAATTTTAATTTCAACTATTGGAAAAGATTTTATGACTTCAATAGATAGATTTACTTATGGAATTAATGAATTATCAGAAGGGATAGGATTTATTCCAGTTGTTGTTGGTCTTTTTGCTATCAGTGAAATGCTAACTCAATCAACTTTATTAGACCAGGTGTTTAAAAGAGTAGCTTTAAAAGCTGTAAAACTACCTTCTATTAATGATTATAAACAAACGTGGAAAACAATTTTAAGGTCATCAGGAATTGGATCATTTATTGGAGTTCTTCCTGCAGAGGGAGGCACAGTTGCCTCCTTAATAGGATACTCAGAAGCAAAACGATTTTCAAAAAAACCTGAAGAATTTGGTAAAGGTTCAATTGAAGGTATTGCGGGAGCAGAAGCAGCAAATAATGCTGCAACTGGTGGAGCAATGGTTCCAACATTAGCACTGGGTATTCCAGGAAGCGCAACAACTGCAGTAATATTAACAGGTTTAATTATTCATGGCGTTAGACCCGGTCCAGATTTATTTAGAGAACAGCCTGAATTTTTGTATGGAATTTTTGGTGCAATGTTAATTGCAAATGTGCTCTTTTTTATATTTGGTTTTTTTGGAGCTAAAATTTTTGCAAGAATAACACTGGTTCCTAATAAAATTTTATGGCCTATGATTTTTGCTGTTTCTGTTTGTGGAACTTATTCATTGAGTCAATCTATATTAGATGTTTGGATAATGATTTTTTTTGGTGTACTTGGATTTTTTATGAGAAGATATGGATTTTCAGTAGTGCCTGTAATCATTGGATTAATTCTTGGAGAATTAGTAGAAGGAACTTTAAGACAATCATTGGTAATATTTGATGGAAACTGGTTAATGTTTTTAACAAGACCTATAGCTTTGACGTTCTTTATTTTATCTTTAATTGCTCTGGCTTTTCCATTATTAAGATTAAAAAAAAAGAAAAAATAAATTATGATTAAATTTGATTTAAATAATAGGGTAGCAATTGTAACAGGTGGTGCACAAGGATTTGGTTTGGCAATCACTGAAAGATTTATTGAGTCTGGAGCCAAAGTAATAATTTGGGATATAGACGAAACTGAAACAAAAAAAGCTTTGGAAAAAGTAAATTCTGAAAATTTAACTTATCAAATAGTTGATGTTAGCAATTACGAAACAATAAATTCAAAATTATCTGAAGTTGAAAAATCACATGGTAAGATTGATATATTTATTAACAATGCAGGTGTAGCAGGAATGAACACTACTGTTGAAGAGTACCCAATAGAAGAGTGGAATAAAGTAATTAACTTAAATTTAAATGCTGTTTTTTATTGTTGTAAAGCAGTTGTTCCTTTTATGGTTAAAAATGATTACGGAAGAATTGTTAATATTGCTTCTATTGCAGGCAAAGAGGGAAATCCAAATGCAAGTGCTTACAGCACTTCAAAAGCAGGAGTTATAGGATTAACTAAATCTTTAGGTAAAGAACTTGCTCAAAAAAATATTGCAGTAAACTGTGTAACACCAGCTGCTGCAAAAACTAGAATTTTTGATCAAATGACAGAAGAGCATATTAATTATATGCTTTCAAAAATACCAAGAAATAAATTTGCAAAAGTTGAGGAATTAGCATCTTTAGTTACATGGTTATCTAGTGAAGAAAATTCATTTTCAACTGCTGCTGTTTTCGACTTAAGTGGTGGTAGAGCAACTTACTAATAATTATGCAAGTAGGTATAGATGTTGGTGCAACAAAGATAGAGAGTGTTGTACTTGAAAAAGATGGACAAGAAAAACATAGGTCTAGAATACTATGCCCAAAAAATTACACTCAAATTATTACTTCAATAAAAGATATTCATAGACAATTAGAACTAGAATTTAAACAAGAGCTTCCAATTGGTGTCTGTCATCCGGGAGTTCACTCTCCTCAAACAGGATTGGTTAAAAATGTTCCCAATATATCTTGGTTAGAAAAAAAACCTTTTCAAAATGATTTACGTAAAGCACTTGGGAAAGAAGTATTTTGTGAAAATGATGCAAATTGTTTTGCTTTGTCTGAGGCTATAGATGGAGCAGGCAAACATTACAAAATTGTTTACGGTATAATCCTGGGCTCTGGAGTTGGAGGTGGTTTAGTAATAGATAAAAAAATAGTAAGTGGCCCCAATGGTGTTGCTGGAGAATGGGGTCATAATCAAATTCCTTATTTTGCTGCTAAAAAAGAAAATTTTGACTCGACCAATCCAAGAGAAGCTGAGATTGAAAGTTTTTTATCTGGCTTGGGTTTAGCGAAAAGATTTAATAAAATTTATGGAAAAAATTTAAAAACAAATGAAATTTTTGAATTAAATAGAAAACATGATTTAGATGCCGAAAGATTTATAGATGATTTTAAAGTAAATTTAGCAATGTCACTTTCAAGTATAATAAATATTTTAGATCCCGATGCTTTTGTTTTTGGAGGAGGAGTTTCAAACGAAATTGATTTTTTACATGAAATAGACTCACTAGTGAGAAAATTTGTTATTGGGAGAGAATACGAAGGTGTTTTTTTAAAACCAAGATATGGTGATGCTAGCGGTGTTCGTGGTGCCGCAAGATTGGGAAGAAGCGCGACATATTAATTAGTAATTTCTAACAATGATTTAATTTAGAAAAATTCTAATCTTATTAAAGCAAGGAAACTAGGGAAAAAATATTGATTAAAAAAAATCAATTAATAGTTGTATTTATATTTTTTGTTATGATCTTTTATTAAAGTAGTTATATTTCTTTTTTTTAAATTAATTTAAAGGGAGAAATAATGAAAAAACTTATACTTTCGATTGCAGCTCTTGCATTATTTGCAACTACTGCTTTCGCTGAAAGATACGTCATGATTACTCATGGTGAAGGAAAAGATCCTTTTTGGCCTGTAGTTCAAAAAGGTGGTGAAGATGCAGCTAGAGCAATCGGTGCTGACTTCGAATACATCTACAACCCTTCTGCTGATATGGCTGATATGGCAAGCTCAATTCAAGCTGCTGCAGCTACTCAACCAGATGGTATGGTAATTTCTTTACCAGATCCAGACGCATTAGGACCAGCTATTAAAGCTGCTGTTGCTGCTGGTGTTCCAGTAATTACAATGAACTCTGGTTTAGAGTCTTCTGCTAGCCTAGGTGCTCTTATGCACGTTGGTCAGCCTGAATTACTTGCTGGACAAAAAGCTGGTGAAAGAGCAAAAGCTGAAGGTGCTTCTAAAGCACTTTGTATGATTCAAGAAGCATACAACACAGCTCTTGTTGACAGATGTGAAGGTTACGGTTCTGCTGTTCCTATGCAAATGACTGATACTACATCTGACCCTGCAACTATTCAAACTAGAGCTACTGCTGCTTTACAAGCTAACAAAGATGTTAATGCGATCCTTTCAGTAGGACCTCACGTATGTGAAGCTGTTGATAAAGCTTTAGCTGATCTTGGTATGACAGTACACCATTCTTGCTTTGACTTAAGTCCTGCGGTTATGGACTTAATCGGATCTGGAAGAGTTGCTTTCACTATCGATCAACAACAAAGACTACAAGGTTATGTGCCAGTTATCGTATTACACTTGTACAACAACAGTGCTGGACTTTTACCAGGAGCTAACATCCCATCAGGACCTGGCTTCGTAGATAAGTCTAACGCTTCTTCAGTTGCTGCTCTAGCAGGAATTGACAGATAGTTTGTAATAATTTAAAGGGTCGATTATTTAATCGGCCCTTTTTTTTTATAGAATTAAAAACCTTTTTAAAAATGAATACATCAACAACAAACAAACCAAGGCAAGAGTCAGACCGACAAGGTGAAAAAAAATGGTATTCTGCATTAATGGCTCGTCCAGAGGTTGGACCTTTGGGAGTAATGATCTTACTTTTTTTTATGTTGGGATACTTTTCTATTCCAGAAGGAGAATTTTCTCTTAACCCTTTTTCTGGTGAAGGATTTAACGCCTTAGGAATTAGAAATAATTTTAGGGTAATTGCTCAATTAGGAATCGTAGCACTTGCTGCTGGGATGTTAATTATTGCAGGTGAATTTGATCTTTCAGTTGGTTCAATGATCGGTTTTGCCGGTGGTTCTATGGCAATGATACTAAAATGGGGTTTTGCTGTTGTTATTCCTTACATCTCTTTTGAAGGAGGTTTTCATTTTGAGGGATTTCAATTATTTGAAATTAGGGATGTCTCACCATTATTAGCAATATTAATTACATTATGTATGACTGTATCTTTTGGATGGATACAGGGATGGATAGTTGTTAAAAGTGGAATATCATCTTTCATTGTTACACTAGGTGGACTTTTCTTTTTACGAGGTTTAACAGAGGTATCCTATAGAGCATTTAACAGAGCTCCTGATCAAACTGCTGGATCAACGACTGTTACAGATTTACCAGATATCAAAAATATTATAAATGTACCAGGTCTTGGGGAAATGGAAAGAGATGCGGCTAAAGCTTTACCAAATGACCAATTATTAGAAATTCTTAGCACCGTACCAGCTAGCACTGTTGCAAAATTAACTGAACGACTTTCTTATATTAATGAAAAAGTTGCAACTTTGAAAACTGAAATAAATTCAACAAAAATGATTGAAACCTTAGAAAAATCTTTAGCCGGTGCAAAAAAATCTGGCAATGATTCAATGGTAGAAATTTTGACAAAGAAAATTGAAGCTGGAGTTGAAGTTCCTGCAGTTACGGCAAAAGCGGTTACTGATATTGATATAGCAAAAGCTTATATCGACACCATAGTTACTGCAAGACCAGTTGCTAATTTCTTTGGAGGCGACATTATGGAACCAGTTTTTAATTGGTTGTATTTTACAGTAGATTGGAACGTAAATAACTTTGGAAACATCTTTGCTAAAGGTATGTATTCTGCTTTAATGATTTGGGGGCTTATTGCTTTTATTTGTTATTTTATTTTGAGTAAAACTCAAGCAGGTAACTGGATTTATTCAACTGGTGGAAATCTTAATGCTGCAAAGGCTAATGGTGTGCCAACAAATAAAGTTAAGATTGCATTATTTATGAATACTGCATTTTGTGCAACCATGTTTGCAGCATGTCAGGTTTTTGAAGTTAATACAGCGGATACGGCTAAAGGTAATCTAAAAGAATTAGAAGCAATTGCTGCAGCGGTTATTGGAGGTGTTGTATTGACAGGAGGTTTTGGAACAATAGGTGGAATTATTCTAGGTACAATTATTTTTGGAATAGCAAAAGAAGCCTTCTTTTATATTCCTGGAATTGATGGATCATTTTATAGGGTGTTCCTTGGAGCAGTTCTTGTTACAGCCGCCTTTACTAATGAGAATATTAGGAAACGAATTATGGGAAATATCTAATGGACAATAAACCATTAATTGAAATAAAAAATTTAGTTAAAAAATTTGGAGCTTTTACTGCTTTAAATGGTGTTTCATTAGATGTTTATCCGGGTGAAGTTCACGCTCTTTTAGGTGATAATGGTGCTGGAAAATCAACTTTAATTAAAGTGTTATCTGGAGTTCATCCAATGACAAGTGGAGAAATAAAAGTAGATGGAGAAATTGTTAACTTTACTTCACCACGTCAAGCATCTGATGCAGGCATTGGTACAGTTTATCAGGATTTAGCTCTCAATGCCTTAACTTCAGTTACAAGAAATTTTTTTCTTGGTCGTGAATTAACAAAAGGACCTGGCGCATTTGGTTTAATGCAAATGGATGAGATGGATAAAATAACAACTGAAGAAATGTCTAAAATTGGAATTAATATTTCAAATCCTAATCAACCAGTTGGAACAATGTCAGGCGGGCAAAGACAAACTTTGGCTATTGCAAGAGCAATTTACTTTGGTGCAAAGATATTAATATTAGATGAGCCTACATCAGCATTAGGTCAAAAGCAGCAAATGGAAGTTTTAAAAACAATAAAAAAAGTCCAAAATTTAGGAAATATTGCAATTATACTTATTACTCATAATGAAATTCATGCACGACTTATAGCTGATCGATTTACTTTTTTAAGTCTGGGAGAAGTAATTGGTTCAGGATTGTCTGAAAATCTTGGTAATGAAGAAGTAAAAAGATTGATGGCAGGTGGTGCTAAAATTGGCGATCTAGCTAAAGAATTAGAGTTATAATTATTATAAATATTTTATACAAAACAAAAGTGTAACTTTTATGAAAGGAAAGATGAGAATATGAAAGTAAAATATTATGATTTAGAAAATAAAAGAGTATTTGTTACAGGGGGTGGATCAGGAATTGGTGCTTCAATTGTTGAACATTTTTGTGAACAAGGTTCAGAAGTTTACTTTATAGATATTAATGTATCAGAGTCTGAAAAATTAATTGAAGATATAAAAAATAAAAAATATTCAATACCAACTTTTATTGAATGTGATTTGTTAAATATAAAACAACTTCAAAAAACTATTGCAGATATTATTGATCAGAAAGGTCCAATTGATATTTTAATTAATAATGCTGCTAATGATACGAGACATAAAATAGACGATGTCACAGAGGAATATTGGAATGAGAGAATAAACGTAAATTTAAGACATTATTTTTTCACAGTTCAATCAGTTAAAAAATCAATGATTGAAAACAAAGGTGGTGTAATTGTTAATATGGGATCCGCATCTTGGATGGTTGGACAAGGTGGAATGGCTGCTTATACAGCTGCAAAATCTGGAGTAGTTGGTTTGACAAGATCCTTTGCTAGAGATTTAGGGGAATTTAACATTAGGGTTAACTCAGTAGTACCTGGGTGGGTCTTAACACAAAGACAAATTGATATGTGGTTAAACGAAGAGTCTGAAAAAGATTTGATGAAAAACCAATGTTTAAAAGAGAAATTAATGCCACATGAACTTGCTCAAACTGTATTGTTTTTTTCATCAGAACAGTCTTCTGGTTGCACAAATCAATCTTACATCGTTGATAAAGGTTGGCTATAAGAGACTTTGTGAAAGTACAAAGTTCAACGATAGAAAACAAATATTTAAGAGTTAAATCAATTAATATTGGTGCTTGCTTATATGAGGTTTATGACAAGCAAAAGAAAATAAATTTAATCTTAAATCTTGGTTCTACAAAAAATTATGGCAGTAAAAATTTTTATGTAGGGGCTACTTGTGGCCGCTACGCAGGCAGAATATCAAATTCAAGATTTAAGATTAAAAATAAAATCTATAAACTCGATGGCAATGAAGGAAAAAATACACTACATGGAGGAAAAATAGGATTTGATCGTTTGGAGTGGAAAATTCGTCTTCACTCAAAAACAAAAATTATCTATCAATTGTTATCAAAAAACCTTGATCAAGGTTTTCCAGGAGATTTGAATTCACAGTGTACCTTTGAGCTTAAGAATAAAAGTTTATTTATCAAATACCAATATAAATCAAACCAATTAACTCATGTGAGCTTAACAAACCACAGTTATTGGAATTTGAATAAAAATAAGAAAGAAACAATTTTTAACCATGATTTAAAAATTAATTCTGAAAAATATCTTGAAGTATCCAATAAATTAATCCCAACAGGCAAAATTAAAAAAGTTAAAAACACTATTAATGATTTTAATCATTTCAAAAATATTGGAGAAAAAATAAATATTATTAAAAACAAAAAAATAAAAAGGGTCTCTAATACAATCAATCAATTAGGATTTGATTTAACCTATTGTATTAAAAAAAATTCTAAAAATTATTTAGCTTCTTTAAAAAATAAAAAAACTAATATCCAATTAGATTTTTATTCAAATCTTCCTGGAGTACAACTCTATACCAGCCAAGGTTTGCGATATAAAAATAAACTTGCTCCTTACCAAGGTGTTTGTTTAGAAACTCAACACTATCCAGATGCTCCGAATAAAAAAAAATTTCCAAGCACTTTAATTAAACCCAATAAACTTTATAAATACTTTACAAAAATAAATATTTCATAAAATGAATAAAAAGATAAATATATCAATTGTAGGAACTGGGTTAATGGGCCTTCAGCATATCAAAGCTATTTCAAAATCAAAAAAAGCTAATCTCCATTCAATAGTAGATATTAGTAATACTGCTAAAAATTTATCAAAAAAATATAAAATTCCACTGTATTCAAATGTAAATGAACTTTTAAACTCAAAAAATTTAGATGCCGTAATTGTTGCGACTCCAAATCAATTACATGAAAAGCATACAGTTGGTTTTTTAAAGAAAAAAATTCCAGTGTTATTGGAAAAACCTATTTCAGATAACATTAATTCGGCTAAAAAGATTATTAGTAGTGCTAATAAAAATAAAACCCCGTTATTGATAGGGTATCACAGAAGACATAATTCAATAGTATCAAAGGTAAAAGAGCTTATTGATAAAGGTAAATTAGGAAATATAGTTTCAGCAAATGTGTTGTGTTGGCTTTATAAACACAAAGCTTATTACAAAGAAAAATGGAGAATAAGTAAAGGGGGAGGGCCTTTAGGAATTAATCTTGTTCATGATATTGATATGATTTGTTACTTACTTGGTTCAATTAAATACGTTCAAGCGTTTACAACCAACAAAACGAGAAAATTTAAAGTAGAGGATACCGCAACAATTAGTTTGGTTTTTAATTCAGGTGCGCTTTGTACTTTAAATTTATCAGATACAATTGTTGCACCATGGAGTTATGAGTTAACTGCTGGAGAAAATCCTGCTTACCCTATAACCAATCAATCTGCATATATGATTGGTGGCACTAAGGGGTCACTACAATTTCCTAATTTGAAATATTGGTTTTATAAAAATGAACGAAGTTGGTGGAATAAAATTTTAGTTAATGAAAATAAAAACAAAAAAGATGATAGTACTTTAGTAAATCAAATTGATCATTTTGCAGATGTAGTTTTTAAAAAAGTTAAGCCAAAAGTAAATGGGAATGACGGTTTGATTTCACTTAAAATTTTTGCAGCAATAACAAAAAGTGCTAAATCAGGTAAAAAAATTAAACTTTAATTTTATTTTTTTTTCCTTCTGTACGAATAAATAATATTCCAAAAATAATTATTCCAATTACCCCATAAATTTTATTAATATCAATTGGAACTCCAAATATTATAAAATTAATTACCGTTGACCACACTAACTGAGAATATTGAAAATTAGTTACAAACGATAAATTCGATAACTGAATTGCGTATATTAGCATAAAGTGACTTATAAATCCTGCTAATCCTAATAAAATTAAAAGTAACCAATAGCTATTTTTTTCAAGCGGCACCCAATTTAAGGATACATAAATTGTAAAAATAATAGCCCCTGTAATTGCTGTATAAAATATTGAAGCAAAAGGATCATTATTTCCAGAAATTAATTTAGTAAAAAATTGATAAAGCGCCCAACACAATGGAGGCACAAGTGGAAAGATTAATTCAGGACTTAAAACTTTCATGCTTGGACCAAGCGAGAATATGATACATCCAAAGCTCATGACCATTAACAACAAACCTTTTAAGCTTAAAACATCTTTTAAAAAAATTGCTGATAACATTGCAACAATTAATGGTGCCGAAAAAAATACTACGTAAATATCAACCAAATCAAATCTTTGAAGAGAATTGAACATAAAAAAAGTAGCTGTAACCATTAATACAGATCTTAGTATCTGTATTTTAAAATTCTTTGTTAAATTAATTTTTGGTCTAAAAATAAAAAAATAAATTACCAATGCTATAAAGTGAAAAAAAAATCTTCCCCATACTGCTTGGGTAATAGGCATTACTCCTCCCAAATACTTTGCTAAAGAATCCATACACACAAACATAAAAAAACCTGTGCCAGATAATAAAATTATCTTCACTAGGGGCGGTTTTTTGATATTTGTCATGGTATTAAAGTGTGTAAATATCTAAAAATATTTACATTACAACGCCAACTTGCCAAGGATTAAATTCTTCATCACCATAGCCATTAATTTCACTTTTTGACTTATTTCCTGATGCAGTGTTTACTATTAATTCAAATATTTTTTGTCCTACTTCTTCTACTTTTTCTTTTCCTTCTGCAATTGTTCCACAATTAATATCCATATCTTCTGACATTTTTTCATACATAGCTGAATTAGTTGATAGTTTTAAACTTGGTACTGGTTTGCATCCAAAACATGAACCTCTACCCGTAGTAAAGCAAATTACATTTGCTCCTGATGCTACTTGGCCAGTTACAGATACTGGATCATATCCTGGAGAGTCCATAAAATTAAAACCTTTATTTTTTAAAGGTTCGGCATACTGCAAGACATCTTGTAGTACAGAGTTACCTCCTTTAGCAACAGCTCCTAAAGATTTTTCTAAAATTGTAGTCAAACCGCCTTTTTTATTTCCAGGTGCAGGATTGTTGTCCATCGAACTATTATTAATAGAGGTATAATGTTTCCACCATTCAATTCTCTTTATTAATTTATCAGCTGTCATTTGTGAGTTAGCTCTATTAATTAACAAATGTTCTGCACCATAAATTTCTGGAGTTTCAGATAAAATTGAGCTTCCACCTTTTTTAACCAAAAGATCTGCTGCTATTCCTAATGCAGGATTTGCTGTAATTCCTGAATATCCATCTGATCCACCACATTGTAATGCAAGTGTTAAGTGACTAACTGGCAGTGAAGTTCTCTCAATATTATTTGCTTCACTAAGTAAATCTTTAATTTGAGATAATACTTTTTCAACAATTTTTTTGGTTCCACCTTCATCTTGGATAGTTAAAAAATGAATCCTGTTATGTTTTTTTAATGACTCATCAAATAAACTTACTTGTGCACACTCACATCCTAAACCTATTACAAAAACATGTGAAAAATTTGGATGATTTTTAAATCCATCAATTGTTCTTTGAAAAATTTGCATACCTTCACTCACCGTATTCATTCCACATCCAGTTGAGTGTGTTATAGGAACAATACCATCAATATTTGGGTAGTCTTTTAAAATATTGGAATATTTAATTCTTTCCACAATCATTTTAGTTACAGTTGCAGAACAATTAACAGTACTTACAATTCCAATATAATTTCTAGTAGCCACATCACCGTTATCTCTTAAAATCCCATTAAAAAAAGTATCTGCCTTTTCATTAATAATATTTTTTTTGTCGGTTACTTTAAAATCCCTTTTAAATTCTCTAAATTCTAGATTGTGTGAATGCACATGTTCCCCTGGCTTAATATCATTTAGTGCAAAGCCAATTATTTGGTCATATTTTATTATAGGATCCCCTTTATTTATAGATTTTAGACAAACTTTGTGACCAAAGGGAATAGGATCTATAGTGCTTATGTCATGTCCTTCTATTTTAGTTTTCTCAGGAATAATAAATTGACTTACACCCACATTGTCATTTTGGTTTAAAACTATTAGATTATTCATATTTTTATTATATAACTAAAATTTAAAACAAGTCATTACAAATTATTTATGCCAACAAAACGTAAAAAAAATTTAAGAAGTCAACAATGGTTTAATAACCCAAAAGATCCTGAAATGACCGCTCTTTACTTGGAGAGATATTTAAATTATGGATTGACTCGAAAAGAATTACAATCAGGAAATCCTATTATTGGTATTGCTCAATCTGGAAGTGATCTTTCACCATGCAATAGACATTTTTTATCTTTAAGCAAAAGAATAAAAGATGGAATAAGAAGAGCTGGTGGAATTCCAATGGAGTTTCCAACCCATCCAATTCAAGAAACAGGAAAAAGACCTACTGCAATGTTGGATAGAAATTTATCTTATCTTTCTCTAGTTGAGGTTCTTTATGGATATCCAATCGATGGTGTAATCTTAACAACAGGTTGTGATAAAACTACTCCCGCAGCATTAATGGCTGCAGCAACTGTAAATTTACCTGCTATTGTTTTGTCAGGTGGACCAATGCTGGATGGAGTTTACAAAGGTAAGTTGGCTGGATCAGGAATGGTTGTTTGGGAAGCTAGAAAACTTTTAGCAAAAGGTGAAATTAATTATGATGAATTTATGGATATGGTTGCATCGTCTGCTCCAAGTGCTGGTCACTGTAATACAATGGGAACAGCTTCATCTATGAATTCAGTTGCTGAAGCTTTAGGAATGTCTTTAACAGGTTGTGCTGTTATACCAGCACCTTATAGAGAACGTGAACAGATTTCTTTTGAAACAGGAACAAGGATTGTTGAAATGGTTCATGAAGACTTAACACCATCCAAAATTATGACACGTAAAGCATTTGAAAATGCTGTTGTTGTTGCAAGTGCAATTGGTGGGTCAAGTAATTGTACAGCTCATTTAAGTGCAATAGCAAAACATATGGGAATAAAATTTGATTTATCTGATTGGCAAAAGTTAGGACACAATATTCCTCTTTTAGTTAATTGCCAACCAGCTGGAGAGTATTTGATGGAAAGTTTCTATAGAGCAGGAGGTGTACCTGCTGTAATGAAAGAATTAATAAAAAATAAAAAAATTCACACTAATATTATGACAGTTACAGGGAAGACTGTTGGTAAAAATTTAAAAAGAAAAATAGATGTAGATACCAAGGTAATAAAAACTTTCAAAAATAGTTTAGAGGATAATGCGGGCTTCTTAGTTATGAAAAGTAATTTTTTTTCATCTGCTATTATGAAAACATCAGTTATAAGCAAAGAATTTAGAGATAGATATCTATCTGATCCAAAAAATCTGAATGTATTCAATGGTAAAGCAGTCGTATTTGAGGGACCTGAGGATTATCATAAGAGAATAAATGATAAAAAGTTAAAAATAGATGAAAATTCTATTTTAATTATTAGAGGATGTGGACCAGTTGGTTATCCTGGATCTGCAGAAGTAGTTAATATGCAGCCACCTGATCGGTTGTTGAAAAAAGGGATTACACACTTACCAACTCTTGGAGATGGAAGACAAAGTGGTACCTCAGAAAGTCCATCAATTCTTCATGTTTCACCAGAGTCTGCTGTTGGTGGTGATTTAGGGATTGTAAAAACAGGTGATAAAATGAAGATAGATTTAAATAAAAGAAGAGTAGATTTATTGATTTCCCAATTAGAGTTTAAGAAAAGAAGAAAAAATAAAAAATTATTTAAGGCAAATAATCAAACTCCTTGGCAAGAAATTTTTAGAGATACAGTAGGGCAGCTTGAAGATGGTGCGTGTATTAATTCACGTGGAAATTATTTAGATATTTCTAATAAAAAAGGTCTTCCAAGAAATTCTCATTAAAATGAAACCTAAAATACTAGTTACAAGAAAATTATCGGATGGGGCAGAGGAAAAATTAAAAAAAAATTTTGATGTAACTCTAAATTTAAAAGATGAGCCAATTCCAAATAACGATCTTGTTAAAATGGCCAATGAGTATGATGGATTTATTTCAACAGGATTTGATAAAATTGGAGAAGATTTTTTTAAAGATTTAAATGGTAAATTAAAAATTATTGCTCAGGTTGGAGTTGGCTATGATAACATCTCAGTCAAATCTGCCGAAAGTAAAAAGATTAAAGTTACCAATACTCCAAATGTTCTTAATGAAGCTGTTGCTGAAACAACTATTCTTTTAATTTTAGCAGCATCTAGAAGAATTGGAGAAGCTTATAATCTAGTAAGGTCTGGTGAATGGAAAAACCAAAAACCTGATTTAACTAAATTTATGATTGGAAATTCTGTTACAGGAAAGACCCTTGGTATAATTGGTATGGGCCGAATTGGTAGAATGGCAGCAAAATGTGCAAAAGCATTTGGAATGAAAATAATTTATTATAACAGAAACAAGCTTTCAGAAGAACTTGAAGATGGTGCAAAATATTTTTCAGATATAAATTCTATGATGCCAGAATGTGATTTTGTCAGCATTCATACGCCAGCGACTGCAGAAACTAAACATATCTTAAATGTTAATACTATTGGGTTACTACCAAAGCATGCTGTCGTTATTAATACTTCAAGAGGATCAACCATCGATGATGATGCTCTTATTGATGCTTTACAAAATAATAAAATTTATGCTGCAGGTTTAGACGTTTTTAATAACGAACCTAATCTTGATGAAAGATATATGAAACTAGATAATTGTTTTGTGTTACCTCATGTCGGAAGTGCTACTCATGAAACTCGACTTGCAATGAGCATGATGGCTGTTGATAATATTTGTAATTATTTTAATAATAAACCACTTATTTCTGAAGTAGTTTAATACAACTCACAGTTGTTTATTTAGTTAATATATATAATTTCTATACATATCTTTGTCGTTTTATTTGAAATTAAAAATCTTTTGTGATTAAGTTCCATAATTAAAAACTTAAACGAGAGGAAGATAATGTTTAAATTAATAACAAAAACTATAGCTGCAGTAGCTATTGTTTCAGTTGCTTTATTTGGCTCTGCTAACGCAAAGACTTTAAAGATTGAAACTCACTTTACTGCTAGTTCACCAAATGGTGAAGTTGCAGCTCAATTTGCTAAAAACGTAGAAATGTTTTCTGGTGGAAGCTTAAAAGTACAAATGTTTTATTCATCTTCAGTAACAGGAAAATCTGCTGAAGTATTTAATTCTGCACAAACTGGAATTATTGACTGTGATATGACTGGTGCTGGTTACCAAACTGGTAAAAATGCTGCGTTCCAATTTGCTGGTGATGTAATGGGTGGATACGATAACCCTTATCAACAATATGATTTCTTAAAGTTCCCTGGAGCTCAAGATGCTGTTGATGCATTATACAACAAATATGGAATGACACTTATTGGTTGGTGGATACCAGGACATGAGTCTTTAATATCTAGCAAAGCAATTCCAGATGTTGCATCTATCAAAGACTTTAAATTTAGATCACCTCCAGGAATGGAAAGTATGATCTTTACAGCGCTAGGTGCTAAGCCAATCGTAATGGATTTCGGTGAAGTTCCAACTGCTTTACAAACTGGTCTAATTGATGGTGCTGACTATTCATCTTTAGCTACTAACTATGCAGGTGGACACTATGAGCAAAATAAATATGCTACATATCCAGGTTTCCACTCTATGCCGGCTGACCACTTAGCTTGTAATACAAAAGTATGGAAAAAGCTAAAGCCTCATGAAAGAGGAGCTATGAAAGCAGGAATAGAAATCGCTGGAAGAACTATCACTAGCTTAGTTGAGAGAAAAAACGCTGAAGCAGTTAAAGCTTTAAACGAAATGGGCGTTACTCTTCATGACTGGTCTAGAGAAGATAGACTTAAGTTCAGAAATGCTGCACTAAATGCTTGGCAGGAATGGAAGAAGAAATCTCCTGAAGCTGCTGCACTTATAGATATCCACACAGCTTACATGAAAGCTAACGGTATCCTATAATTAAAAGCAAATAATAAAATTTTGAAGGGCCTGAAAAGGCCCTTCTTAATTTAAAATTTTTTTAACCTATGCTTGATAAACAATTACAAGAGCAAAATGAAAAAGTTGCAAGCAAAGATGATTTTCCAATAAATTGGATTGATAGAATTTCTTTATTTTTAAGCCATACGATTAAATATTTAATCCCCATAATAGTACTTGTAATGATGTACGAAATTTTTATGAGGTATATAGTATTTAAACCAACTTTGTGGGCTAATGAATTGTGTTTATGGCTGGCTGGAGTTTGTTATTTAGTTGGTGGAATATATGCAACAAGATTAAGAAGTCATATAAGAATAGTGTTATTATACGATTGGGTTAGTAGACCAACCCAGAGAATTTTTGATTTAATTAGTACTATAGTTATTGTTTTGTTTGCTACAGCAGTCATTTATGGTGGTTGGGAAGATGCTCATCGATCATTTACAACATGGGAAAGATTTGCAACTTATTGGGACCCACCAATTCCGGCTACTATGAAGCCTCTTACACTTATATGTGTATTTCTTATTGCTCTTCAATCAGTAAATAACTTAATTATTGATTGGAAAAATCCTAAAGAAAAGCAATACGATCCTTCGAAAGATTTAAAATAAAATGGAATTTGATATAGGAACACTCTCGATAATATTGGTAGTTGGATTATTAGGTCTTATAGCCATTGGTGTTCCAATGGGTTTTGCCTCAGGTTTTATGGGGGCAGTACTTGTATTTCTATATATTGGTGACCATGCATTAGGTATTTTACTCTCAAGATATTATTCTCTTGTAGTTACTTATTCTTTTTTATCAGTTCCATTATTTATATTTATGGCCTCCTTACTTGAACGCTCAAATATAGCGAAAGATCTGTATGACGCTTTAAATGCGTGGTTAAGAAAAACGAGAGGTGGTGTAGGTGTAGTGACTGCGATCATGGCAACAATTATGGCTGCGATGAGTGGAATTATTGGAGGAGAGATAGTTTTGTTAGGATTGATTGCTTTACCTCAAATGTTGAGATTAAAATATGATCAGGATATGTCCATTGGTATTATTTGTGCGTCAGGTTCTTTAGGTACAATGATACCTCCATCTATTGTTTTAATTATTTATGGATTAACAACCGAAACTTCAATTACAATGTTATTCCAAGAAGCAATTGTTCCAGGTTTGATGATTTCAAGTTTAATAATAATTTACATTCTTATTAGAACAAGATTGCAACCACATCTAGCACCTTTAAGTGATGAGCCTGCTTTAACTTTTAAAGAAAAGATGTCCTACCTTCCAGGTCTTTTACCTCCAATTGGAATAGTGGTTATTGTTTTGGGTTCAATTTATTCTGGAATAACTGGTATCACTGAAGCAGCAGGTATGGGTGTTGTTGCTACGTTGATTATAATATTTGCAAGAAAAGAATTAACATGGTTTTTATTTAAAGATGCATTGGTTAGAACATTTAAAGCTTCAGGAACTATTTTAACTATTACTTTTGGTGCAACCGTATTAGCAGGTGCTTACTCTCTTGCAGGTGGACCAACTTATGTAGCAGAGGCGATTTTAGCTTATGATTTAAAACCAATGTATTTAATTTTTATGATGCAAATAATGTTCTTAATAATGGGAGCATTTATGGATTGGGTTGGAATTGTTTTATTAGCAATGCCAGTATTTTTACCGATAGTTCTAGCTCTTGGCTTTGATCCTATATGGTTTGGAATTTTATTCTGTGTGAATATGCAAGTTTCATTTCTAAGCCCACCATTTGGTCCTGCAGCCTTCTATTTAAAATCGGTAACTCCACCACACATATCTTTAACAGATATTTTTAGAGGCTTTGCTCCATTTATAGTAATACAATTGATTGTTTTAGCATGTGTTATGTTCTTTCCAGAATTTACTACACAAAATTTCCATGAATTTACTCCAAAAAAATAAATGATTAATAAAATTAGTTTTATAGGCATAGGCCTAATGGGTCTACCAATGGCTAAAAATATATTAAAATCAGGTTTTAATTTAAAAGCATTTAATAGATCTCAAAACAAAGCTGAACCTTTAAAAGAATTTGGTGCAGAAATTACAACCTCAATTGATGAGGTGGTTAAAGACAGTGATGTTGTAATTACTATGTTGACTGATGATGGAGCAATTAATGATGTTATGGATAGTCCTAATTTTTTAGAAAATTTAAAACCAGGAGCTACTGTTATTGATATGAGCTCAGTTAAACCAACCACAGCAGTAAAACATGGGGATAAATTAAAATCTAAAAATATTAAATATTTAGATGCACCTGTTTCAGGTGGAACAATTGGAGCCGAAGAAGGGTCACTAGCAATAATGGTTGGTGGGGAGCAAAATGTTTTTGATGAAGTTAGTGATGTTTTAAAAACTATGGGTAACCCAACGTTAGTTGGACCAGTGGGAAGTGGACAGGTCTCAAAACTAGCAAATCAAATAATAGTTGGGGTAACTATTGGCGCAGTAGCAGAGGCGGTAACACTTTGTGAAAAAGCAGGAGCAAATCCAAATAAAATGATCAAGGCTTTATCTGGTGGTTGGGCAGATAGTAAAATACTTCAAACACATGGAAAAAGAATGATAGATAAAGATTTCAGTCCAAAGGGCAAGACTAATACACATTTGAAGGACATGAATAATATTTTAGAATGTGCAAATTCTTATAATACCCATTTGCCTATTTCAAATTTAGTGAAAGAAATGTATAAAACTCTTGTTGAAAATGGACATGGAGAGACAGATCACAGTTCTCTCTATAAAGAAATTGAAAGGATAAATAAAAAATGAGTGGAAGACTAGAAGGTAAAAAAATTGTAGTAACAGCCGCAGGTCAAGGAATTGGTAAAGCAACTGCAATTGCATTTCATAATGAAGGTGCAAACGTTATAGCAACAGATTTAAATGATAAAACTTTAACTGATTTAAATAAAGAGTATCCTAATATTGCAGTTCAAACGTTAGATTCAACTGACAACAATGCGATTTTAGAATTTGTAAAAACTTTAGATAAAGTAGATGTGTTATTCAATGCAGTTGGATTTGTTCATCACGGAAGCATTCTTGAATGTGAAGATAAAGATTGGAATTTTTCTTTTGATGTAAATGTAAAATCTATGTACCAAATGTGTAAAGCAATTTTACCATTAATGGTAAAACAAAATGGTGGAAGTATAATCAATGTTTCATCGTGCGCTTCAAGTTTAAAAGGATTTCCAAATAGATTTGTCTATGGAACTACTAAAGGAGCAGTTATTGGTTTAACTAAATCCATTGCAGCAGACTTTGTAAAACAAAATATCAGATGTAATTCTATTGCACCTGGAACCGTATTTTCACCTTCATGGCAAGACAGAGTTAATCAAAGCCCAGATCCAGTTCAAGCTAAAAAAGATTTTATAGCAAGACAGCCTATGGGTAGATTAGGAACTGCAGAGGAGATTGCTGCTATGGCTGTATATTTGGCTAGTGATGATGCAACATTTACAACAGGAACAACAATTTCTGTTGATGGTGGAATTTCAATTTAATTAATAAAAAGAGGAAAACTATGAAATTATTAAGAGTAGGACAAAAAGGAAGTGAAAAGCCAGCAGCTTTAGATAAAGAAGGCAAGATTAGAGATATTAGTTCACATATTGGAGATTTAAATCCTGATCATGTGAATTTTGACATTATATCAAAATTACAAAATGTAGATTTATCTTCATTACCAGAATTATCTTCAAGTGAAAGAATTGGTTCATGTGTAACAAAACCAGGCAAGTTTGTAGCAATTGGATTAAATTATTCTGATCATGCTGCTGAAACAGGTGCAGAAGTGCCTTCAGAACCTATCATGTTTATGAAAGCTACTAGCTGTATAGCAGGCCCTAATGACGATGTTGAAATCGTATCAGGTTCAAAGAAATTAGATTGGGAAGTTGAGCTTGGGATTGTAATAGGAAAAGAAGCAAAACATATTTCAGAAGATAAAGCTCAAGATCATATTTTAGGTTATTGTCTAGTAAACGATGTTAGTGAAAGAGAATGGCAAATTGAAAAAATGGGTCAATGGGTTAAAGGAAAATCACATGACAGTTATGGACCAATTGGACCATATCTTGTTACAAAAGATGAAATAGCTGACATAAATAATCTAAAAATGAGTTTAGATGTTAATGGCAATAGAATGCAAACTGGTAACACAAGTACAATGATATTTAATGTAAATGTAATTGTATCTTATGTAAGCAAATTCATGTCTTTACAACCTGGTGATATAATTACCACTGGAACACCTCCTGGTGTTGGTATGGGAATGAAACCTCAGCAATTTTTAAAAGCAGGGGATACAATGAAATTATCAATAGAAAACTTAGGTGAGCAAAACTCGAAAGTAGTTGCTTTATAATCAATTGTGAAAATAACTTCTATTAAAAGTCATGTACTTAGATATGAGTTAGATAAAGAGTTAGGATATTCACAACAATATTATAAATTTAGAACCGCTCATCTTGTAGAAGTTCAAACTGATGAAGGAATTATAGGATGGGGAGAGTGTTTTGGACCCGGTAATATTGCTTTAGCAAATAAGTTTATTGTTGAAAAAGTTATCCAACCACTAATTATTGGCGAAGATCCTTTAAATAAAGAGTATATCTGGCACAAAGTATATAATCTTTTAAGAGATAGCGGACAAAAAGGAATGCCAATCCAAGCTTTGTCAGGAGTTGATATTGCTTTATGGGATATCCTTGGAAAAAAAACTAATACACCACTTTATCAACTAATAGGTGGAAAATGTAACGATCAAATACCAGTGTATGGTTATGGAATGATGTTACAAAAAAAAACTACCTCAGAGTTAATTGATTTATTTAAAGAAGAAGCAAAACAAATTAAATCTAAAAACTTTAAAGCTATGAAAATGAAAGTTGGATTAGGTCCGATAGATGATCTTAAGCTTGTTCGAGCTGTAAGAGAGGAGGTTGGAAAAGATTTTAGATTAATGGTAGATGCAAATCATGCTTACAATTTAAATGACGCTTTGTATGTTGGAAGAGGTTTAGATGAACTTGATATTTTTTGGTTTGAAGAGCCTGTAGCACCTGAAGATTATGATGGTTATAGAGAATTAAAACAAAAAATTAATACCAATATTGCAGGGGGGGAAGCAGAGTTTACAAAATATGGATGGAATGAATTAATTAAAAAAGGATGCATTGATATAGCTCAGCCAGAAGTTTGTGGATTAGGAGGAATTACTGAATATTTAAAAGTATCTGCATTAGCACAAGCTAATTTCATTCCAGTAATTAATCACGTTTGGGGATCTGCTGTAAGCATCGCAACTAACCTACATTTGCTAACTGCTCAACCAGATATGCCAGGAGGATTATTCCCATCAAAATCAATGCTTGAATTTGATACGACAGAAAAAAATATTTTTATAACAGAATTGCCAACAGAAAGTTTTTCTATATTAGATCAAGTTAAAGAAAATAATGGATTTGCTTCAGTGTCAGATAATCCTGGAATAGGAATTACACCCAATCAAAATTTTATTAAGGAGTTTGAAGTTAATGAATAAGATTAAAACAACTGAGCCAAAAGTTCTTTGGAAACTAAGATGTAAACTTGGTGAGGGAACTTTATGGGTTAAGGAACACAATTCGATTTATTTTGTAGATATTAAGAAAAAGAAATTTTTTTCATTAAATATTAAAAACAAAAAAAAGAAAATTTATAAAGTAAATAAAGAAATTGGTTTTCTTGCTCATATTGAAGGAGATGTTTTTATTTTAGGACTTCAAGGAGAATTAAGAATTCAAAATATTAAAACTAAAAAAATTATCAAAAAAATTCCAATAGAAAAAAATATTAAATTAAACAGAATTAATGATGGAAAGACTGACCCAAATGGAAATCTTTGGTTTGGAACTATGGATAATTTAGAACGAAATATAGAAAAAGGTTCTTTGTATAAATTAGATAAGAATTTATTATTAACTAAAGTTGATACTAATTATAGAATTACAAATGGCCCAGCTTTTATTGATCAATATAATTTTTATCATACGGATAGCCCAAAAAAGAAGATTTATAAAATCAAAATTGATAAAAATGATAAAATAATTAGTAAGAAAATATTTAAGAAGTTATCACCCAAGGATGGATCTCCAGATGGAATGACTTTGGATAAATACAAAAATTTATGGGTAGCCCATTTTAATGGTGCACGTGTTTCGGTTTTTAACAAAAATGCTAAATTAATACATAGAATTAATTTACCTGCACAAAATATAACTAATTGTGCATTTGGTGGACAGAATAATAATGAACTTTTTATTACTTCAGCAATTAAAGGCATGGACAAGGCCGGATTGCAAAAATTTAGATATTCTGGATTCTTATTTAGTGTAAAAACTAATTCAAAAGGAATTTTACAAAAAAAATTTATTTTAAGTAATGAAAAAAAGAGATCTTTACTATGAACGGATACCTACTAAGCTTTTAAGAGAGGATATTAGGTTATTAGGAACATTTCTTGGAAGAGTTATTAAAGATCAAGAAGGAGAGGCTTTTTTTAAAATAGTCGAAAGACTTAGACTGCTATCTAAAAATACATTACTGGATAAACAAAAAAGTAAAGTATTTTTAAAAATTTCAAAAGAAATTAAAAAACTTCCACCAGAATTAACATTTAAAATTACAAGAGCGTTTTTGCATATTTTAAATTTGATGAATTTAGCTGAGTCCCTGGATGCATCCAGAAAACTTAACGAGCATAACAATCCTTATTTTAAAAATAAAAATCAAAATTTATTTATCGAAGATATTATTGAGGGGCTATTTAAGAATAAGAGTATTTCTAATTCTAAAATATATGAACAAGCAAAAAACCTTGATATCGGGATTGTTCTCACCGCTCATCCAACTGAAGTAAAAAGAAGAACTTTAATTCAAAAATATGCCAATTTAATAGATCTAATGGAACAAAGGCATTTGTATAAAAAATATCCTTCAAAGGTTGTTGAGATAGATAGAAAACTTTACACAGAAATTACAATAATATGGAAAACAGATGAGCTTAAAAGATCAAAACCCTCACCATTAGATGAAGCGAGATGGGGATTAGCTATTATTGAGGATAGTTTATGGGACACAATTCCAAAAGTTTATAAAAGATTAAACGATATTTTTAGAAAAAATTTAAACAAAGATTTACCAAGAGGATTTAATCCTATTCAATTTGGATCATGGATGGGTGGAGATAGAGACGGAAATCCAAACGTTACAGCTCAAGTAACTAAAAAAGTAATTCTTTTTTCTAGATGGCAAGCAGCAAAACTATATGAAAAAGAATTAACTAAATTAATTCAAGATCTATCCATGAAAGAATGCTCTTCTAAAATAAAAAAAATAACTGGTAAAACTTTTGAGCCTTACAGAGTATATTTAAGACCAATAAGAGATAAAATTAGAACCACATATAAAATAATTGAAAATCATTTAAATAACCATGAACCACTTAAAGAAGATGAATTATTACAAGATAAGAACGAAATTTTAAAACCGCTTAGAGATATAAGAGAATCGCTAAACTCCAATAACTCTCAGCATATAGCAAACTCAGATTTATTAGATTTAATTAGAAGGGTAAGGTGTTTTGGTATTAATTTAGCAAGACTAGATATTAGACAAGAGTCATCTA
>JAOJAE010000050.1 GCA_028227525.1 Candidatus Pelagibacter sp.
GCACATAAAAGTTCAAATTATTATCTAGGTCTTGTTTCTTTTATTGAAAGTTCATTTTTTCCTATACCACCAGATGTAATGATTATTCCAATGGTAATTGCTAAAAAAAAAGAATTTATAAAAATATTTTTAATAGCATCTATATTTTCAGTTTTAGGAGGTATTTTAGGTTATTTAATTGGTTATCTATTTTTTGATTTAGCAATGTATGTTATCGATTTTTATAATTATGGAGATAAAGTTAAAAATTTAAAATTCAGTTTATCTGAAGGAAATGGCTTTCTTGCTTGGTTGAGTATACTTTTTTTAGCAGGCTTTACACCTTTGCCTTATAAGGCTTTTACAATAGCAAGTGGTTTAATTGCTTTCAATCTGCCAGTTTTTATAATCGTTAGTTTGATTTCAAGAAGCCTTAGATTTTTTATAGTTGCATTCCTATCTTATAAATTTGGAGATCTATTTACTGAATTTATGAATAATCATGGATCAAAATGGTTTACTGTTATTGGGATTTTAATAGTTATAATATTTGCAATTATATATTTGGTTTTAAAATTCAATGGTTGAAAATAGTAAAAATTTATTAATAAAACTTATCTTTTTAATCAGCGTTATTGCTTTAGTGTCTGCTTTCTTTATTGAATATGTTTTGGGTCATCAACCTTGTAATCTTTGTATATTAGAAAGAATTCCTTACCTATTAGCAATAATAATAATTTTACTTAATTTTAAATTTAGTCATTACGAAAAATTTTTTATTCTTTTGCTTTCAATTATATTTTTGGCTGGAGCTATTATATCACTATATCACTTAGGTATTGAACAAGGTTTTATTCAAGAATCACTAGTTTGCGACCTTAAAAGTGGCTCAAACTTATTATCAAAAGAGGAAATTTTAAAGCAATTACAAGAAAAGAATGTTAGCTGCAAAGATGTAACATTCAAAATTTTTGGATTATCACTTACAAGTTATAATATTTTAATATCTTTACTAATTACTGTTAGTACGGGAAAAATTTATTTTAATTATGAAAAAAATTAATAAAAAAAAAGTAGAGGAGTTCATTAGAGTAGATCATGCTGGAGAGCGTGGGGCTGTTAAGATCTACGAGGGACAATTATTAGCCTTAAATACTTTTGTAAAAGATGAAAATCTAAAAAAAACTATTGAAAAAATGAAAGTTCATGAAAAAGAACATTGTGATTTTTTTGAAAATGAAATTAAAAAAAGAAACATCCAGCCAACAAAATTTTTACCTTTATGGGATTTGCTTGGGGTTGGTTTAGGATTTGGCTCAACATTGTTAGGAAAAAAAGCTGCGATGCTTTGTACCGCTTCTGTCGAAGAAGTCATAGACAAACACTATTTAAATCAGATTAATCAATTGGATATTAGTGAAAAAGACCTAAAAAAAAAGATTACAAAATTTAGACAAGATGAAATAGATCACAAAGATATAGCTTACGATGAAGGTGCTACTAAAAAAGGTCCATATTTTTTATTAGACAAAATTATTAAAACAGGTTCAAAAATTGCAATAAATATTTCTGAGAAAATTTAGGCTTCTAACTCAACATCCCAATATAAATAATCCATCCAGCTTTTATGTAAATAATTTGGGGGAAAATTTTTACCATTTTTGTGTAGATCCTCGGTTGATGGACGATAAGGATATTGATTAAGCTTCATATCTGAGTTTTTTAATAATTTACCACCTTTTTTTACATTACATGCAGAACATGCAGTTACAACATTGTCCCAATTAGTTTCGCCTCCTTTTGATCTTGGCAGTAAATGATCAAAGGTTAGTTCTTCACTGCTTCCACAATATTGACAAGAAAACTTATCCCTTAAAAAAACATTAAATCTTGTAAAACTTGGCCTTGTTTGTGGAATTATATAATCCTTCAATGCAATAACACTTGGTAATTGCATGTTAAATGAAGGGCTTCTTATAATTCTGTCGTAATTACTAACAATTACCACTCTATCTAAAAAAACAGATTTTACAGTATCCTGCCACGACCATAAAGATAAAGGATAGTAACTTAGTGGTCTGTAGTCAGCATTAAGAACTAAAGCTGGACACTTTTCTAATGAAGCATTTTGTTCAATAAAATTATTCATTAAGTATTTTTAACTTACTTAAACAATTTTATCAATAATAAGAGGTGCTAATTTTTTTTTAAAATATAATTTAGGGCTGTACTTGAAGCTTCTACAGGAATATGATGATCACAATTTTTTAACAGAAGTGTTTCAACTCCAACATTGTTTCTAATTAAAAAATCTTTTGCCTCTAAAAGATAAGTTGAAGGTACCACTTGATCTGCATCACCATGAATTAATAAAGTATCAGTAGAATTTTTTATTCTTAATTTTAAATTATTTTGATTAATTATTTTTCCAGAAAATCCTACTATACAAGAAAATTTTTCTTCTGATGTCAATCCAACATTTAAAGACATCATGCAACCTTGACTAAAACCCGATAAGCATATCTGATTATTTTGTAAATTAAATTCTTGTTTAATCTCATTAATAAATAATTTAATTTTTTCTTCAGCCTTAATAGATTGATCAAGTATATAATCTGTGTCATCTTTAGTAAGATCAAACCATTGAAATCCTGATGGATTTATAGGGCAAGCTTCATGTCCATTAGGACAAATAAAAACTGTATTTGGCATGTGCCTTTTCCAGTTTAAAGTTAACATACTTATGTCTTTTCCGTCTCCTCCATATCCATGTAACAAAATAACAGCATGTTTTATTTCCACTCCTTCTTCAGGCTTAATGATTATTGAGTCTAGGCAAAATGTCATAGTTGATTAATTATGTTTTTTATTTTTGAAAACAATCTACAATATTTATATGATTTCAGGAATATTTGTTAAAATTCTCTCCATAGTTCTTTTGTTGGCAGTAGGAATTGTTTTAATTTTAGGGATTGGAACTCTTTTTAAAGGAGGAGAGGTTAGCAAAAAATATTCAAATAAATTAATGCAACTAAGAGTTCTCCTTCAATTTATAGCAATACTAGTTCTGATTGGATTTGCTTATTTTTTTAAGAACTAATTGTAAGTTTTTAACCAACTTATAAATATTTTATCATTAAAATCTATTGAACCCATAATTCTTGCAAATTCTTTTCCATCTTTATCTATAAGAATTGAAGTCGGAACTCCACGTAAAGAAAATATTTTTGCTAGAGTTGTTGGTGCATCAAAATATGGGTCAAAGTTTTCAATATTCAAATCTTTAAAAAAACTATCAACCTTTTTTTTACTTTCTTGTGATATATTGATTGCAAAAATTTTTAAATTACTCAAATTTTGATTTACTTGAAGTCTATCTAATGATGGCATCTCCT
>JAOJAE010000051.1 GCA_028227525.1 Candidatus Pelagibacter sp.
AGTAATAAGTGTCGTAATATATCATTTTTTTCCTCTAGTACTTCCTAGTGGATACCTTGGTGTTGATATATTTTTCATAATATCTGGTTTTTTAATTACAAGCCAATTAATAAAATTTGATAACAAAGATAAGTGGCAATTTCTTAAACAATTCTACGTCCGTAGAATTAAAAGATTATTTCCAGCATTATTTGTTTTTCTTTTAATTACTACATTGACACTTTCAGTTATTATGTTGAAATCGGATTTTGAAAGTTACTTTTCATCACTAATATCAGCAAAAACATTTTGGGCTAATTTATATTTTTGGCAAGATGGAGGTTATTTTGGAGGTAGAAATGATTTAAAACCACTACTTCATACTTGGTCGCTTTCTGTAGAAGAACAATTTTATTTAATTTATCCTAGCTTAATTTTTATTTTTCTCTGGATATACAAAAAATTTAAAATTAAGATTATCTATTTAGTTGCTACTATAACTGTAATTAGTTTTGCGACTTGGATTTTTCTTCACAGTATTGGTGGGGCTAATCCAGCCTTTTTCCTTTTACCTACACGTATTTGGCAATTTGGTTTAGGTGGATTTATTGCTTTGAAGTCGATTAGTTTTTTATCTAAGAATAAAATATATAATAATTTATTTTTATTTTTTTCCTTACTTGCTTTAACTATTCCTTTATTTTTTAAATTTGTTGGGATAGCAGATGTAAAATTGCAAGTTATTCTAGTTTCGCTTGGAGCCGCTTTATTTCTTCACATAAAACCCATTAGTGGTAATAAAATAATTTTTTTGTTTAAAAACTCTATATCTATCTGGTTTGGAAAAATATCTTATTCATTTTATCTTTATCATTGGCCAATCGCAGTAATACTACATTATTATTTTGTTGACCAATATCTTCCTTATAAAATTTTGATACCTTCGTTCTTTTTAAGTATAATTCTTAGCTATTTGTCATATCGTTTTGTTGAAATACCTTTTAGATATAAGTTTGAATTTAAATTTGCTATTTTTTTACTTCTGATTTGTACGATTTTAAGTTTTGTGGTTCTTCAATTTGTAAAAATGAATAATAAAGAAAATATTGCTAACAAGTGGAGTTCAGCTAATGGTGATCATTTTAGGTGTAAAGTAAGCTCTATTTTTATCTATGGATCTAATAGAGCATGTTATTTAAATAAAGATAAAAAAGATGAATATAATATTGCTGTTGTTGGAAATTCTCACGCACAAATGTATGGACCTTTATTTGAAAATATTCTTAAAGAAACAAACCAAGGAGGTATACTTATTGTTAAGACTGGATGTTTGCCGACAGTAATTATAAATATAAGTAAAAGTTGTTTCGATCATGCCCAACAAAACCTTAAAATTATTTTAAATGATACTAATATTAAACATGTTTTTGTTTCAATGAACTGGTACGGATTCAAGTATATAGACTCAGAAGGTAATATTGTTGAATATACAAAGTTAGTTGATGCCATAAATGATCTTGCAAACCATTTAGCATATAAAGGAAAAACTTTATCAGTTTTTTCTCCAATACAAATACCTGGTAGAGAATTAGCAAATGAATTACCACGTATGCTCAAATTTAAATCAATTCCAACTGAAGAAATCTATATAAAAATATCAATTGATCGTAAAGAATATGATGACAAATTTAATAAGATTAATATGAAATTAAGAGAAATTTTTGGTAAAGATTTTATACCTGTTTATAAAGATTTATGCGATGATAATTATTGTTATTTTGCTAGAAATGACATTATGTATTTTGCTGATTCAAATCATTTATCGAGACAAGGAGTTATTTCATTAAAAGAAACAAGAACTAAGTTAAGCCAAAAAATTCAAAGTTTAAAATAAATTAAAAAAATTTATTATTCTAAAATAGCGATAGAACCATTAGTTTCAAGGAATAAGAATATTTGATTAGTTAAACTCACAACATATATATCTCTAATTCTCTGATTAAGGGGTAAGATATTATGATTACTTAGCTCGAATTTTTGATTAATATTATATGTATGCAAAGATAAATCGCCTTCATCCACATCATTACCCATACTACCCACCAATAATACATTATTAAAGATATTTACAGCAGATATTCCAATCGATGGAACAAAATATTTAGTAGGCTCTATAAATCCATATTCCTTGTGTGACTTGTGTAGTGGTGCATTTTTGTATTTAAAAAGAGAACTAGGATCAGGGTAGCCATAGTGTTCGCCATATGAAGAAATAGGGTAACCAAAATTTTTTATATCATCTTTAGAAGGAAATCTATTAATATTTATTTCATCACCACCCATAGGACCATGCTCAGTAGAAACAATAATATTATTTATTTTGTCATAATATAATCCTTGTGGATTGTCATGACCAAGAGAAATAATATTTGAAAATTTATTTTCAACATCAATTTCAAAAATCTTTCCTAAGCCACTTTTCATAACCTGAGAATTATGTTTTTCACAATATTTTGTATTATCTTCTGATATATAAGCAGGTCTCTCGCATACACCAAAATCTCCAACTGTATAAAGAATTTTATTATCTTTAAAATTCGATAACGTTCCACCAACATAATCATTATAGGAAGATCTACACTCATCAATTATAAAAAAATTATTAAGTTTAATTTTATTAAGATTCATGTCACCTTTTAAAATAGCATGCTTGAAGCATTCCTCTTTTTTTTTAGTTGTATAATTATATTTGTCTTTAAATTTTTGAATTATAGAAATGAATATTTTATCCTCTCTTATCAAAACTCCTTTTACAGTGGATGTAAAAAAAACATCAGTTTCTTTTTTGTATTCTGCTAAATAATCATCAATATTAGTTTTAATAGTTTTAAATTTTAATTCACTCAAATCACTATTAATCACATCTAAAGTAGCCGTAAGAAGAATTCCAGTGCCAGTAATAAGAAATAAATTTTTATCGTTAGAGGCAAAGTAAGCTCTTGGACCTGTAAAATTTAAAGATGGATTATTATATAATGTTAACGTTTTATTAATATTATTTTTTACTAAAATAGATTTTTTTTTTATAAATATAAATTCTGTTTTCTTATTAAATAATAAATAATTAG
>JAOJAE010000052.1 GCA_028227525.1 Candidatus Pelagibacter sp.
TTAGGTAAAAAAACTTTATTAGCTTCATCAAATGTTAATTTTCCACCTGATTGAGTAAACAAATGAACAGCTGGTGTCCAACCACCAGCAACACCTAAGCAATCACAAACAATATCAATCTTATTACCAGTCACTGACGAACCATCGTTTGATAACTTCATAGCTGATATACTATTTAATCTTTTATAACCCTTGGTATCTACAATTGTATGAGACCAATGAATTGGAATACCAGCATCTTTGACAGCTTTTACAATTTTTGAGTCTGAATTTTCTCTGATATCAATAACTGCCTCAACTTTAATTCCTTTATTGTGAAGACATAAGGCACTTTCGTAAGCACTTTCATTATTAGTAAAAAAAACATTTTTCTTACCTGAAACTACGCCATAAAAATCAGCGTATTTTTTAACAGCTGATGAAAGCATGATACCGGGTCTATCATTATTGTTAAAGATAAGCGGTCTTTCTAAAGCACCTGTTGCAAGAATTACTTTTTTAGCTCTAATTTTTAAAAGTCTCTGTCTAATTTTACCTTGTTTTTCTTTTTTTTCTAAATGATCAGTTAAATTTTCTCTTGCTAATAAATAATTATATCCATGAAATGCAGCGACACTAGTTCGTGTTTTAATTTCAAGGTTTTTTAAATTTTTTAATTCTTGAATTTCTTTTTTAATCCAATCAGAAGAACTTTGGTTTTCAATTTTGTTAAATTCTCTATTTTGATAAATTGTTGCACCACCTAACTCATTTTTTTCATCAACAAGTAAAGTTTTTAAATTATTTTTTGCAGCATTTTTAGCTGCTAATATTCCTGAAATACCAGCACCAACCACCAGTACATCACAATGTATATATCTATGATCATATATATCTGGATCCTTATCTTTTGGAGATTTCCCTAATCCTGCCGAGTGTCTAATAAAGTATTCGTATTTTTCCCAGAAACTAGCTGGCCACATAAACGTTTTATAATAAAAGCCTGCAGGTAAAAAAGGTGAAATTACATTATTTATTCCTCCAATATCAAAATTAACACTTGGCCAACAGTTTTGACTTGAAGCTTCTAATCCTTCGTAAATTTCAATTTCTGTAGCTCTTACATTAGGCTCTGTTCTGTCAGTATTATCATTGACTTGAACTATTGCGTTTGGTTCTTCTGAACCTGCCGTCATAATTCCTCTTGGTCTATGGTATTTAAAACTTCGTCCAACCAAATGAACATTATTAGCTAGTAGGGCAGATGCTAAAGTATCACCTTTGAAACCGTAATATTCTTTTCCATTAAATTTGAAAGAAACTCTAATAGTTTCATCAATAAACTCACTAGACTTTACTCTTAAGTTTTTAGCCATTTTATTCTGAAGGGGGTTTTTCACCCATTTTGTAAATTAATTTAATTTGATCATTAGATGTATCTCTCACCATATTAAACCATTTTCGACAACCATGAGCATGGTTCCATCTTTCAAATTGAACACCTTTTATATTTTTTCTCATAAAAAGATATTCTGCCCATTCGTCATCACTTAGCTCTGTTGGTTGTTTTGGTCTTTCTATGTGTGCCTCACCACCAGCTTTGAATTCTTGTTGATCTCTTTCACCACAATATGGACAATTTATAACAAACATTAATGAGCAACCGCTGCTGCACCATGTTCATCAACAAGGTCACCACTTACAAATCTATTTAAATTAAATGCTGCATTTAGTTTATGAGGTTCATCATTTGCAATAGTATGTGCAAATAAATCTCCTGAACCCGGCGTTGCCTTAAATCCACCAGTTCCCCAGCCACAATTAAAGTATAATCCTTTAACTGAAGTTTTGCTTAATATAGGACTGGCATCTGGACAAATATCTACAATACCTCCCCATTGTCTCAACATTCTCATTCTACTAAAGATTGGATAAAGCTCCAAAATAGCGTTAAGAGTTCCTTCTACAATTTGATGACTTCCTTTTTGTGAATAAGAAACATAATCATCAGTTCCCGCACCAATAACAAGTTCGCCTTTATCAGATTGACTTACATAAGCGTGCACAGCATTTGACATTACTACTGTATCAATTATTGGTTTAACTGGTTCAGAGACTAAAGCTTGCAACGGTTTACTCTCTAAGGGCAATCTTAAACCAGCCATGTTTGCAAGCACACTTGAATGACCTGCTGCAACGACACCAATTTTTTTAGTTTTAATAAATCCTTTTGTTGTCTCTAAACCTTCAACATGATCAACATTTCTTTTAATTCCTTTAACTTCACAATTTTGAATGATATCCACACCCATTTCATCAGCACCTCTAGCATAACCCCAAGCAACAGCGTCATGTCTTGCTGTACCAGCTCTTCTTTGAAGTGTGCCACCTAATACAGGATATCTAATATCTGGCGATGTATTAATTATAGGACAAAATTTTTTAACTTCTTCTGTGTTTAAATAAACTGCATCAATACCATTTAGTCTGTTTGCATGTGTTCTTCTTTTTAAATCTCTTACATCTTGTAAATTATGAGCAAGATTCATAACTCCTCTTTGACTAAACATAACATTATAATTTAATTCTTGAGATAAACCTTCCCAAATTTTTAAAGCATGATCGTAAAGTCCAGCACTTGCATCCCATAAATAATTTGATCTTATAATTGTGGTGTTTCTGCCAGTATTACCTCCACCAATCCAACCCTTTTCGACAACAGCAATATTTTTCATATTATGTTTTTTTGCTAAATAATAAGCTGTAGCCAAACCATGTCCACCTCCTCCAACGATAACAGCATCATACTCTTTTTTAGGTTGAGGATCCTTCCACGCTTTTTGCCAATTTTCGTGGTAGCTAAATGCATTTTTAATAAGCGAAAATATTGAGTATTTGTTTTTCATTATTAGCCAATAATTACTTTATAAATATTGAATATTCAATACAATCGGATATATCAATGTCGCAGTGGAAGAGTGGGTGAGAGGCTGAAACCAGTCGTTTGCTAAATGACCGTGCG
>JAOJAE010000053.1 GCA_028227525.1 Candidatus Pelagibacter sp.
AAAAAGAACTTTTAAAAAACGAATTGTTTTTTCATTTTTTTTAGTCGCTGTAATAAGTTCTTTGACTGTTTATTTTATTATTTAGTAAAAACCTGGTCTAAAAAGTTTATTGAAACAATAAAAATTTATATTATAAGTCTTCTATTAATAATGGCGGGGTAGCTCAGTTGGTTAGAGCGCAGGACTCATAAGCCTGAGGTCAGTGGTTCGATCCCACTTCCCGCTACCAATAAAGGTTTTGTAATTAGTTTTAAATATCTAGTTTGTTAGTAGTTTGAGTAAAAATAGTTAGAATTTTCTCTAATTTGATCCACAAGAGTAAAATTATTTTCAAGCAAAAAAGAATTAACTATATGATAATTTTTTTTAAATATTTCAATTTGCAACACACATTTATTTTTTTTTAATAAATTTTGAATTCCTTTAAGCACATTCAACTCATGACCTTCAACATCTATTTTAATTGCTAAATTACTATTTTGGAAATTTAATATCTCATCTCCAATCTTAAATTTAGCTTCATAAATTTTATATTTATTTTCCAGAGATTGTTTTTCGATAGTTACGCTAGAACCTCCTGTTTGAGTATAACCATGCTTTATCATTGATCTCATTTGCATTATAGAATTATTGTTAGACAATCCAAAAGGATAAATTTTAATCTTATTCTCTAAATTTTTGTTTTGATCAATTGTGTTATTCATTTTTAAAAGTGCATCAGAATTAGGCTCAAAGGCGAATACATCCAATTTTTCCATAGCAAATTGAAATGAATAAAATCCACAGTTTGCACCTATATCGATAAATTTTGTTACTGAATTATTTCTAATTAATTTAGTAAGTATGTTAATTTCCTCAACCTCATAAGTTTTGTTTAATATAATAGCTCTGTCTATTGGATCTAAAAAATCTAAATAGATTTTAAATCCATCAATATTAAAAAAACCTCTATTTTTTTTAAGAATTTTTAACAAACGAATTCCAAGTGAAGGTATTAATCTTTTTAGAATAGGAATTTTAATTAAATATTTAATCATAATTTGAGATTAGCAGAGTAAACTAATCCCTTCTTCCATTTAATGACCTGGAAAATCAATTAAATTTTCAACTTTATAATTATTTTTCACTAAATTATCTGATCCACCTAAATCAAATAAGTTAATTACAAATATAAATGCAGCAACTTTAGCTTTAGATATTTCAACTAGTTTAGCTGCTGCTTCTGCAGTGCCTCCGGTTGCAATTAAGTCATCTATAATTAGTACACTATCATTTTCATCTAAAGAGTCTTTGTGTACCTCAATTGTTGCTGTTCCATACTCAAGTTCAAAATCAACAGAGTGAACATCTGCAGGTAATTTATTTTTTTTTCTGAGCATTATAAATGGCTTTTTTAAAATATAAGAAACTGCTGAAGCAAATACAAAGCCACGAGACTCTATTGCTGCTATTTTTGTAAAGTTATATTTTTTTGATCTTTCAACTATTTGGTTAATAGTTTCAGAAAATGCATTTTTATCTTTAATTAACGTAGTGATGTCTCTAAATAAAATCCCTTTTTTTGGATAATCTGGAATTGATCTAATATAATCTTTTAAATTCATAATAGTTATTTATAAAAGTATAAATAATTAAATTTTTAACTATGACAACTAATAAATTAGCAATAATTGGTGGAAGCGGTCTTTATGATGTTGAGGAATTTAAAGATAGAGAATTGCTTAATTTAAGTACACCATGGGGAAAACCATCAGATCAAATTTTAAAAACAATCTATAATAATAAAGAAGTTTATTTTTTACCAAGACATGGAAAAGGTCATTTTATTTCACCATCTAATATTAATTTTAGAGCAAATATTGATGCCCTTAAACAATTGGGAGTTACAGATATAGTTTCTGTTTCTGCGGTAGGATCTCTTAAAGAAGATCTGCCACCAGGTAAATTTGTTATCGTTGATCAGTTTATTGATAGAACATTTGCAAGAACCAAAACTTTTTTTGATGATGAGATTGTTGCCCATGTTTCAATGGCACATCCAACATCAAATGGTTTAATGAATGCTTGTGAAGAAGCAATTAAGAAATCTAATATAGATTATCAAAGAAACGGAACTTATATTGTAATGGAGGGTCCACAATTTTCAACACTAGCAGAGTCTAATTTGTACAGATCATGGAAAGCGGATGTTATTGGTATGACTAATATGCCCGAAGCAAAACTCGCTAGAGAGGCTGAAATTAGATATGCCTCAGTTTCAATGGTCACTGATTTTGATTGTTGGCATCCAGATCATGAAAATGTTGATGTTCAACAAGTTATTAAAGTTTTATTGGGAAATGCTGAAAAAGCAAAAGTGATGATTAAAAATTTAATTGATAATTTTGAAGACCATATTGATCCAAATGATCCAACAAATAATTGTTTAGATGTTGCAATAATTACAGCTCCCGAAAAGAGAACTCAAAAAACAATAGATAAACTCAAGACAGTAGCTGGTAGAGTTCTAATCAAATGAAAATAGAAGGCAAAGAACACCGAACAATTTGGTTTAAAAATAATGTTGTTAAAATAATTGATCAAACAAAACTTCCACATCAATTTATAATTAAAGATCTTAAAACAGTTAAAGACGCAATTAATGCCATTAAAGTAATGGAAGTAAGAGGAGCACCTTTAATCGGTGGAACAGCTGCTTATGGAATAGCACTAGCGGTTCAAGAAAATAATGATCCTGAATTTATTAAGAAAAGTGCAGAAGAATTAATTCAATCTAGACCTACTGCAATAAACTTAAAATGGGCAGTAGATCGTATGATGAATAAATTATCAGGAATTAATAGTGATCAAATCTTAGATATC
>JAOJAE010000054.1 GCA_028227525.1 Candidatus Pelagibacter sp.
TTGCCTTAGCTCTGTTAGAAAATTCTAATATTTTTTGTTTTTTTATTCCTTTTTTTATCTCTTTTCTTATTTTGCTAGGTTGCTCTAGTCTTGGGTTGTCATCAGTAAGATAAATTTTATCTGAAAAAAGATCAGCAATTTTACCCATTTTAGCTCTTTTATTTTGATCTCTATTTCCTCCACAACCAAACACTAAAGTTATTTTTTTACCTGGAAATTGCTCTTTTATATTTTTGAGACAAGTTTTTAAAGCATCAGGTGTATGTGCGTAGTCCAAAATTACCTTTGAGTTATTTTTTATTCTACCGACTCTTTCAAATCTTCCCTCTATAGACTTTATTTTTGGTATTGTATTAAGTATGTCTTCAATATTGATACCACTTTTGATTGAAGCAATGACTGCCATTAGTACATTTTTAAACTGAACTTTTCCTATCAAATTAAGTTTAATTTTATGAATTGAATTTTTATATTTTATCTCCAGCAATTGAGACTCATGCTCACATTGATGAGACAAAAATTGAAAATTATTTTTTTTATCAAATAATGTAAAAAGATTTAAATTTTTATTAGTTGCTATATTTTTTATTTTTTTAAATTCGGGTATGCTTTCATCGGTGATTATAGTTCCCTTTGTTTTTATTAATTTTTCAAATAAATAAAGTTTAGCTTTTAAATAATTTTTTGTATTTTTATGATAATCTAAATGATCTTGTGATAAATTTGTAAATATTCCTATATTAAATAATAAACCATCCAATCTGTTTTGACTTAGACCATGACTAGATGCCTCCATAATAACATTGTTAATATTTTGTTTTTTTAATTTAATTAAAATTTTACTTAATTGAATTGGGTCTATTGTAGTATTTGATAAATCTTTCTTATATTTTTTTGACTTAAACCCTAATGTTCCAATTGATGCAACTTTTTTATTATTCAAATCTAATATTTGATAGTAAAAATCTGCAATAGAGGATTTTCCGTTTGTACCTGTAACTGCAATAATATTATTTGGGATTTTATTATTAATTTTAAATGATATTTCGGCTAATAACTTTCTAATATTATTTGCCTGAATAAATAAAATTCCATTTTTTAGTCCATTAATTTTTTTTTCAGTTACTATTATTTTCGCACCGTTAGAGATTGCAGATGATATAAAATCATTACCATCTATTTTATTTCCTTTAATTGCAAAAAAAATATTATTTTTTTTTACTTCAGTGCTATTAAAAGAAATTCCTGAAAAAAAAAATTTTTTATAAGTAGATTGAATATTTTGAAAATAATCGCTTAAGAACATAATTAATTAATTTCTAGATATTTTGTGGCTAAAATAGGCCCGATTTTATCCATTATTTTTCCAGCTACCTCCACTGAAGTCCAACCTGCTGTATTATACAAGGTTCCCTTCCAACCACCTTTTTGATGCCTATATTTATAATAATAATCTTTTGCTTTTTTGGGTGTGTCCAACATAACAATAAATACATATTGTGGATTTGATGTTGGAAATATTGAAGCGAAAGTATTTATTTTTGCTTCAGAATAAGATCCTTCTTTTGGTTGATCAGCAGTTCCTGTTTTGCCACCAATCTCATAATTTAATACATCGGCAAATTTTGCAGTACCTTCTTCGGTGTTTACAATTTTTCTTAAAGCCACAACAACTTGGTCTGAAACTCCTTTATTAATTAATCTACTTTTTTTTTCTTTAGTTTCTAAGGTTTTATCAATTAAGCTTGGCTTAATATCATAACCTCCATTAGATATTACGGCATAACCTTTTGCTAATTGGAGAATTGTAGTTGCAACACCGTGGCCAAATGAAGCTGTAGCTAATCTGCATTTACCAAAATTATAATCTTTTTGAGGAGCTATTTCATCAATATCAAAATCAATTGAACTTAGTAGACCTACCTTTTTTAAAAACGACTTATGTTTTTCTGGTCCAACTAATTGAGCAATTCTAACAGAGCCAATGTTTCCTGATCTAATCAAAATCTGTTCAGCTGTAAGATCTGAGGGAATTTTGTTATCATATTCTCCAATCCTATGTTTGTCGCAACGAATAGATTTTGGTAAATCTAAAAACTCAGTTTCTGGCTTTATTAAATCCTCGTTTAACGCACTTGCGAATGTGAATGGCTTAAAAACTGAGCCAAGCTCATAAGTTCCTTTGGTTACTCTATTAATAAAATTAACATCAGTTATATTTTGTCTTTTATTGGGATTAAAATCAGGTAATGAAATAAGTGAAAGTATATTTCCATTATTCACATTCATTAGTATTGCTGCACTACCTTTGCTTTTAAAAATTTCTTGATATTTTATTAGTTCTTTTCGTATCAAAAACTGTACATCCTTATCAACTGTGAGTTTTATTGGTTTTTTTGAATTTCTGAGAACCTCATCAAATGATTTTTCTAAACCAGAAATTCCATTGTTATCATCATCTATTTGACCAATGATGTGACTAAATAGATTTTTTTGAGGATACATCCTTAAAACTTTTTCCTCAGGTTTTATAGAATTATCTCCAAGTTTCATTAATTTTTCATAGTTTTCATCTGAGACTTTTTTTTCTAACCAAAAGAATTTTTTTGTATCGAGTTTCTTTTTAATTTTATTAAAATCTTTATCTGGAAAAATGATATTTAAGCTTAATAAAAGTTTTTTCTTATCTATAACATCAGATGTCTTTATACCTATAT
>JAOJAE010000055.1 GCA_028227525.1 Candidatus Pelagibacter sp.
ATAAAACCAGTTAAGATATGAAAAAAAAATTTAATCCAAGAATTAAAGCAAGACTAAGAAAAAATAGACAAGTATTAAGTAAAAATATTGATAACTTTTTTGGCTGGGTTAAAGGTGCTAAACTTGTTGAGCTTAAAGAATGTAATATTGAAGAAGATCCTGTAAGACCAGAACTAGATAACAATTTTAGAACTGGATATGGTAGAAAAATATATGGTGTTGAATACCTAGGTGAAATTCATGCTGTTATGTGTTTTGCTTACACTAATAAAGTTCCAAAAAGTGTGGATGAATTGGAAAAATTAAGTACTGATGCATTTTTGCAAACTGCTATGAGAGACCAATCTGGTGGTCAAATAGCAATTGCTTATACTGTATGGTCAAAAAAGAAGGGTGGTGGAAAATTAATAGTAAAAGAAGTGTTTAAAAAGATCAAAAAATCTAATCATTTAAATAGATTAGTTACACTTTCCCCACTTACTGATATGGCAACTAAATTCCATGAAAGAAATGGAGCTAAGTTAATTCAAATTAATGAAACTACACAAAATTTTGAATATAAAGTCTTGTAATTCATGATGTTAAAAAAATCATTAATTCTTATATTTTGTACTTTATTTATTCTTCAGTATTCTAAAGTTATGGCTAATGAGGAAGCAAAATATGAGATCATTGATAAAAATGAAGTATATGAGATTAGAAAATATTCAGATCGTTTAGCTGTAGAAACTTCTAGAGCTGGCATAGATAGTAATTTTAGAAAATTATTTAACTACATATCTGGTAGAAACGAAACTCAAGAAAAAATTGCAATGACAACACCAGTTACTCAAGTTGAAAAAAAAGGTAATATGACTATGCAATTTTATTTACCTTCAAAATTTAATTCTGAAAATGTGCCAAATCCACTTAGGGAAGATGTAAAAATTATTAACATCGAAGGAGGATATTATGCTGTGTTAAGATATTCTGGGCGAGCATCAGATAATAATTTCTTAAAACACAAACAAATTTTAGAAAAGGAATTAAAAAAAAATAATATATCAATTATAAGCTTACCTATTAGAGCAACATATGACAGTCCGTTTACCCTTCCAATGAACAGAAGAAATGAAGCAATGTTTAAGGTTGAGATAAATTAATGAAATCAAAATATAAAGCAATGGTGCTATCTTGTATGGACCCAAGATTTCAACATTTAGTTTATAATTATTTAAAGAAAAAAAAATTAACGGGTAAATATAGTGCTTTTACAATTGCAGGTGCAGCTGTAGGAGTTACACACAACAAATTTAAACAATGGCACAAAACATTTTATAATAATTTAGCTACTTCTATTCAATTACATAAAATAGAAAAATTGATTGTGATTAATCATAAAGATTGTGGAGCTGCAAAAATAGCAAATGGAAAAAAAGAATTTAACGTTACAAATGAAAAAAAATTCATGAAGACTCATTTTCTAAGCTAAAAAAAGAAATCAAAAAAAGATTTCCCAAGTTAAAAGTTGAATTAAATTTAATGTCTTTAGAAAGTAAAATTACTAAATTTTAATTACTGGTTTCTTATTAATGGATAAACCTTAGGATTTAAGTATTTAAGATTTGTTAGCATGATTAAAAGTAATGTAACAGTACCAATTGATAAACTAAGATAAATCAATACTTTAAAATCAAAAGCCCAAACTAATTCAAAAATATTCTCCATTATAAATTTAGATGCAATTACAGCAAAGATTATAGCAATTAATATTACTGATTTAAAAATTATTACAAATTCAATTAGGGATGATAAAATAACTTCTTTTTTGGAAAATCCTAAAATTTTAAAAACTAAGTTTTGATATTCTTTAATCTTTCCTTGCACCATAATAGCGCTAGAAATAACAATTAATCCTATAATAATAGTAACTGCTGAAATAAGGGTTACAGCTATAAAAACTTTATTTAAAACATCGGTTACTTTATTCAAATAATCTGCGATCTTAATCATGGATAAGCTTGGAAGTACTTCAAGCATCGAAGTCTCATCAAACTTGTCGATCATTTCAAATTTAGCTGTTGCTAAATATTCATGAGGAATATTGTTTGCAAATTGAGGATTAAATAACATTGCAAAATTAATACTAAGATCACGGTAATCAACTGCTCTAAAATTAACTATCTTACCATCAATTTCTCTACCATAAATATTAAGTGTGAACACATCGCCCAATTTAATATTTAAATTTTTTGCAACTTCTGCATCTAAAGAAATTTGAAGTTTATCAGGTTTAGTAAGATCCCACCACACACCATCAGTTAAAGGATTGTCTTCCGGAATATCATCTACCCAAGAGGATCTTCTATCACTACCAATTACCCAATAACTATCATTATCTGGTTTAATATATGTATTTGGGTTAACACCATTAATTTTAATAATTCCAGAGGACACCATTGGTACCACTTCAATTTTTGCATTAGCATCCATTTTTAATATATTTTCTTCAAATATTTTTTTTTCTCCTTTTTGAATTCCAACAAAAAAATAGTCAGGGGCGATATCAGGTATAGATTTAGCTATTTCTCTTTGAAAATTGGTTCCAACTAAAGCTAGAGTTAAT
>JAOJAE010000056.1 GCA_028227525.1 Candidatus Pelagibacter sp.
ATGCACAACTGCACCAATTACTGAAAGAAAACAGTTAAAAATTGTATCCGAAGCAAGACTAAATGCTCAAGCAGCTCAAATATATGAAAAGGTAAAAGAAAAAGAAAAAATGAGCGATGACATAAAAACATTAAATGAGATTAAAGAAATTGGTAAAAGAATGGAAAACTCAATTTCAGAATATTTTGACAGAGAAAATTTAGATGACCCAACAAAAAATTTCGACTGGGAATATATTTTGATAGATAAAAAAAAAGTTCGTAATGCATGGTGCATGCCTGGAGGCAAGATAGCAGTTTATACAGGAATTTTAGATGCAACAAAAAATACTAATGGTTTAGCAGCAGTAATGGGTCATGAAATTGCCCACGCAGTCGCAAAACATTCTGTTGAGAGAGCTAGTAGAGGTACTTTGTTAAATGTTGGTACTAGAATTATTGATATAGCAAGTGGTGGAGTTTTATCAGATATTAATAGAACAACAGGTCAAAATACAGTTGGGTTATTAGCACAACTTGGAATTTTAAATCCTTTTAATAGAAAACAAGAAAGTGAAGCAGACTATCTTGGTATGATTTTTTCTTCGCTATCAGGTTATGATATAAGAGAAACAGTCAAAATTTGGGAAAGAATGAAGGAGCTTAATAAAGGCAAAGAACCTCCTGAATTTATGAGCACACACCCATCATCAGATAATAGAATTAAAAATTTAAATGAAAAGATGAACGAAGTGATCTTAGATTATCCTCCGATTAAACTGACTTAAATTTAAATAGTGGTGAGCCCTGATGGACTCGAACCATCGACCCATTCCTTAAAAGGGAATTGCTCTACCAACTGAGCTAAGGGCCCCCATATATTCAAATTGAATAGATGTTATATACAGAATTATTATATTTTTTCAAACGTCAAATTGAACTAAAAATTAAATATCTTCTACAACTTATCAATGTATTTGTCATGAAATTGATCAAAAGTACCTTCTGAGATATTTTTTCGAATAGTAGACATTAATTCTTGATAGAAATTAATATTATGAAGAGTTAACAGCATTGAAGCTAAAATTTCATTAGTGTTAAATAAATGATTTAAATAATTTTTTGAATATTTGTTAAGGCTTAAATTATCACAATTAGGATCTAAAGGGGTGTTATCTTTTTGATATTTATTATTTTTAATATTTATTCTACCATTCCACGTAAAAGCTAAACCTGTTCTCCCTGACCTTGTAGGTAGAACACAATCAAACATATCAATGCCTCTTTTAACAGCACCTATTATATCTGAGGGTGTCCCCACACCCATTAAATAATGAGGTTTTTCATCTGGCATATGTTCTTTTATATCATCTAAAACATTAAACATTTCTGTTTGTGACTCTCCAACAGCAAGACCACCCATAGCATAACCATCAAATCCAATTTTAATTAATTCATTTAGAGATTTAATTCGTAAATCTTTAAATAATCCTCCTTGAACAATTCCAAATAGGGCTTTGTGAGAATTTTTACCAAAAGCTTTTTTTGATCTTTGAGCCCAATATAAAGATAAGTCCATTGATTTTTTTATCAATTCATAATCATCTGATTTACGAGGACACTCGTCCATTATCATAACTATGTCAGAGTTAAGTCCTAATTGAATTCTTATGCTTTCTTCTGGACTTAAATAAAATTTTTTACCATCAACATGTGAATTAAAAATAGCTCCTTTTTCTCTATCAATTTTATTTAACTTTGAGAGTGACATTACTTGAAATCCTCCTGAGTCAGTTAGAATTGGAAGATCACAATTCATAAAATTATGAAGACCTCCTGCAGATTGTACTCTTTCTACACCAGGTCTAATCATTAAATGATAGGTATTTGATAATATTATTTCTGATCGTGTTTTTTTGATATCATCAATAGTACAAGCTTTCACTGTAGCTTGAGTTCCAACTGGCATGAAAGCAGGTGTATTAATGTTACCTCTATGGGTTTCGATTAAACCACATCTTGCAAACTTGTCTTTACTTAGAACTTTAAAGGCAAAATCTTTTAATGCCATTTAAAGAAATTATAATGATTTAAAACTAATAATTTTATCTGGATCAGATACGGCACCATTGTTGCTATCATCACCTCTTTTAATTTTATCAACAAATTCCATACCTTCTAAAACTTTTCCAAAGACTGTATATTGTCTGTCTAGGAATGGTGCTGGTTTAAAACATATAAAAAATTGACTGTTTGCACTATCAGGGTCAGAGGATCTTGCCATAGATAAAGTTCCTCTATCATGAGGCACACTACTAAATTCTTGTTTTAAATCTGGTTTATCTGAACCACCCATACCTGCTCTACGTAAGTCAAAATCATTAGAGTCTGATTTACCAAATTTTACATCACCAGTTTGTGCCATAAATCCATCAATAACTCTATGAAATACAACATTGTCGTATTGACTACTATCAGCTAATTCTTTAATTCTTTTAACATGATTTGGAGCTACATCTT
>JAOJAE010000057.1 GCA_028227525.1 Candidatus Pelagibacter sp.
TGTCTATTCTTACAAACAAATTGTCAAATTTTTCAAAACCACATAAAAGCATAAAATTTTTATTTCTAAGCTCTTTGTCATCTAGAAAATTTAAACCAAATATAGGTGGCTTAATGTTAAAATATTTTTGATGGAAATTTTTCCACAATAAGGTTCTTAAAGAAACTGCTTCTGGTTTAATTAATTGGTATAAAAATACATGGTATCTTCCAAATTTTACCCCTAGTTCCCTTAAAATTTTCCTTTCATTTTGACCAAGTGATTTAAGGTATTCTGAAACCTGTTCTCTTTTTAAAACACCATTATTTTCATAAAGTTGGTATGCCAAAGCTTTTATTGACGAATTTTTATCTTTTATATTCTTTAAATCGACTAAGCTTTTTAGAACTAAATTAATTTTATCTTGTATCCACTTATTTATAAAATCGCTGAGTTTTTGTTTTTGAATATTATCAATAATATCATCAACTATTAGGTCAAAACTTGGACTCAAATAATCATGACCAGAAGACAATTTAGCAATAGGAAAATCATTCCAATAAATTTTGAAATCGTTATGTAATTCGATTAAGCCTGTATCAATAATGCTTTGAATTCTTTTTTCTAATTCTGGTCCAATTGTTTGTCTTGCAGCTTTTTTTAAAGATTTGATATCTGTTTCTAAGGCACCTTTTTTTAAATCTAATACCAATTTTAGACCATTTATTTTTCCAATAAATTGACCATCTATTATTACATCGTTATTTTGAAGTATTTCTGTTTTGAATTCCATATCTTGCTTTAAACCTCTCGCGAGAACACTTGCTCTTTTATCAATGAATGTTTTGGTAAGTTCTTCATGAAGTCTGTCTGATAGTCTATCTTCTAGATGCTTTGTTTTTTCAATCCAATAGTCTTGATTTTCTGTCCAATTAGTTTTATTTGAAACATAAGACCAAGTTCTGACATTTGCAATTCTATTTGATAAAGAATCTACATTTCCATCCAATTTATCAAGTTTTATTAGCTGTAATCTCATGAATTCATCTGAAATTTGTTGTTTTTCACTGCTTAGATATCTAAAAACATTTCCAATGACCTCATAGTGATTTCCATATGTTTTTTTAACAAAATCAGGTATTTGACAACATTCCCATAAAAGACTTAGCAATTTTTTATCAAAATCTAAATTTACTAGACTTTTATCTTTTAAAAAATATTTAAGAGCTTTTTCATCTTCACATTCATGAATTTTACGTAACCATCCCATCTGGGGTTTTTCCTCTAAAGACTTAATTAAACTAAGAGGATTATTAAAATTCAAATTTGAGTTTCTCCAAAATAAGGTTCTAATTTCCTCAAATTTATGGTTTTCTAATAACTCTACATCTTCAGCAGTAATTTCTTTACAATCACCTGTAATGCCAAAACTTCCATCATTTAAATATCTTCCAGCTCTACCAGCAATTTGACCTATTTCAGATAAGTTTAGTTTTCTTAATTTCTTACCATCAAATTTTTTAAGGTTAGAGAAATAAATATGATCTAAGTCCATATTAATGCCCATTCCTATAGCATCTGTTGCCACTAAAAAATCAACATCACCTGACTGATAAAGCTCTACTTGAGCATTTCTTGTCTTAGGACTTAAAGATCCCATTACAATTGCTGCCCCACCTTTTTGTCTTCTAATTAATTCAGCTATTGCATAAACTTCTTCTGCTGAAAAAGCTATGATTGCTGTTTTTCTATTAATCCTAGAAATTTTTTTATGACCCGCAAATGTTAATTTTGATAATCTTTCTCTATTGATAAACTCTATATCGCCATCTAATTTAGAGATTATGTTTTTTATTGTATTAGAGCCCATAAGCATTGTAAGTTTTTCGCCCCTCATGTTTAAAAGTCTGTCTGTAAAAATATGGCCTCTTTCATGATCAGCACACATTTGGATTTCATCCACACCAACAAAATCTAAATGTTTATCAATAGGCATAGATTCCACTGTACAAAGAAAAAATTTAGCATTTGGTGGAATAATTTTTTCCTCACCAGTTATTAAAGCAACTTTATCTGCGCTAATTTTTTTTATTACTTTGTCATAAACTTCTCTTGCTAATAATCTTAATGGAAAACCTATCATTCCAGACTCGAATGAAAGCATAGTCTCGATAGCAAGATGGGTTTTTCCTGTATTTGTAGGACCTAGAACAGCAGTAATTTTGTGTTTAGTCATTTCTACCTTTGGTGTACTTTTTTTTATACCTACCAGATATTGTTGTTGTTAAAGAACAAAAATAGACTAAAACATGACCGAATCAGTGGGTAAAAGGTTCTCATTTTGCTATTAACTTA
>JAOJAE010000058.1 GCA_028227525.1 Candidatus Pelagibacter sp.
TTAACGACCCTCTAAATAAGAGGGCCGAAAAACAAAAAGAAATTAGCCAGCGATAACCGCTAACAATAATAAAGCTACAATATTTGTAATCTTAATCATTGGGTTTATAGCAGGACCTGCGGTATCTTTGTATGGATCACCAACAGTATCTCCTGTTACTGCAGCTTTATGAGCCTCAGAACCCTTACCACCATGATTTCCATCTTCGATATATTTCTTAGCATTATCCCAAGCACCACCACCTGCTGTCATTGAAACAGCAACGAATAATCCTGTAATAATAACTCCTAATAACATTGCACCAACAGCAGCTAAAGCAGCTACTTGGCCACCGATAGATAAAATTATAAAGTATAAAACTACTGGTGAAAGAACTGGTAATAAAGATGGAATTATCATCTCTTTAATTGCAGCTACAGTCAAAAGATCAACTAATTTAGCATAATCTGGTTTCTGTTTTCTCTTCATAATACCAGGAAATTTTTTAAATTGTCTTCTAACTTCTACAACAACAGCACCACCTGCTCTTCCTACAGCTTGCATTCCCATAGAACCAAACAAGTAAGGCAACATTCCACCAATCAATAAACCAACAACAACGTATGGGTTTGACAAATCAAAGGTAACAACTATGCCCTCAAGATTTGAACCAGCAACACTAGAGAAGTGTTTAATATCTTCTACATATGCAGCGAATAAAACTAGAGCTCCTAAACCAGCTGATCCAATAGCATAACCTTTAGTAACAGCTTTAGTTGTGTTACCAACAGCATCTAGTGCATCTGTGGTTTTTCTAACTTTTTTATCCATATTAGACATTTCAGCTATACCTCCAGCATTGTCTGTAACAGGACCATAAGCATCAAGTGCAACAACCATTCCAGCTAATGCAAGCATAGTAGTTACAGCAATCGCTATACCAAAAAGCCCTGCAATTGCATTTGTAGCTAAGATACCAGCAACAATAATTAAAGCAGGTATTGCAGTTGCTTCCATAGAAACAGCTAAACCTTGAATAACATTAGTACCATGACCTGTTGTTGAAGAAGCAGCAACTGATCTTACTGGTCTATAATTAGTACCTGTATAATATTCAGTGATCCAAATTAATAAACCTGTAATTATTAGACCGATTATTCCACAGAAATATAAACTCATTCCATTAAAGTTTTTACCATCAACATTATATTCTGTAGTAAAACCAATTACATAATCTGTTACTGGATATAAAATAACGATTGATGCTAAAGCAGAAACAACAAAACCTTTATACAAAGCATTCATAACATTTTTATTTTTTCCAAGTTTAACAAAAAATGTTCCTAGAATTGAAGTTAGAATACAAGCACCACCTATTGTAAGAGGGTAAATCATCATGCTCATATCACCTTGAAAGAAAATTGATGATAAAACCATTGTTGCAACAATTGTAACAGCATAAGTTTCAAATAAGTCTGCCGCCATTCCAGCACAATCACCAACGTTGTCACCCACATTATCAGCAATAACAGCTGGGTTTCTAGGATCATCTTCAGGAATTCCAGCTTCAACTTTACCAACTAAATCAGCACCAACATCTGCACCTTTTGTAAAAATACCACCACCAAGTCTTGCAAAAATTGAAATAAGAGAAGCGCCAAATCCTAGTGCAACAAGTGCATTAACTATTTCTCTTTCATCAATATTAAATTTTAATAAATAATAATAATAAACAGCAATAGCCAGTAGCGCTAAACCAGCAACCAACATACCAGTTACAGCACCTGACTTAAATGCAACAGATAAACCTTGGGCAAGGCCTTTTCTTGAAGCTTCAGCTGTTCTTACGTTAGCTTCAACTGAAACTAACATACCAACATAACCAGCAATCCCAGATAGTGCAGCACCAACTAAATATCCTAAGCCTACCAAAGGACTAAAAGCAAAACTTACAATTACCAAAACAACTACACCAACAATTGCAATTGTTTTATATTGTCTTGCTAGATAAGCTTTAGCACCAATTTGGATTGCAGATGCTATATCTTGCATTTTTGCATTTCCTGTGCTTTGATTTAAAATATTTTTTCCAGTGAAAAATCCATAAACTATGGATAATAAACCAGCTCCAATTGTGTATAATAAAATAGTTTCTACTGTTGTGTTCATATAAACCTTAAGGTTGTTGGTTGTTAAATTTTAAGCCCGGACAATACAAAAAAAGCTAAAAAAGACAATAATTAACTTTTAGAATTGATGCTTATAACCTTGTTTTTTAATGAGTAAATGCTGACCTTTTTGATTAATTATAAGTGATTTTTTATTATTTGATC
>JAOJAE010000059.1 GCA_028227525.1 Candidatus Pelagibacter sp.
AATTTGCTTTAGAAATATGATTTATAATTGAATTATAGTCATTTTTTTTTAGTAAGTTATTTTTTAGACTAAAATTTAAAGCACTTTTTATACCTAGAATTACTGCTTCACCATGGTTGAGTTTTTTTGAATAACCCAAAGAAGCTTCATAAGCATGTGCGAATGTGTGACCAAAATTTAAAATTTTTCTTAGACCTTTTTCTTTTTCGTCTTTTTCTACAACACTTTTTTTTATTTTACAGCTTTCGTATATAGCCTTTTCAATAAATGGTGATGAAAGGTTTAAAATTTTATCACTATTTTTATCTAGAAAATTAAAAAAATTTTTACTGGCGATTAAAGAATGTTTTAAAATCTCACCATAGCCACATACCACTTCTCTTTTTGGCAAGGTTTTTAAAAATTGAATATCAGATATAACTAGATCTGGTTGGTAGAAACTTCCGATCAAATTTTTTCCATACCTAGTATTAACTCCAGTTTTACCTCCTATTGAAGAGTCTACTTGGGATAAAAGAGTAGTTGGAATATTAATGAATTTTAATCCTCTTTTAAATAAACTGGCCGAAAAACCACTTATATCTCCAGTAATCCCTCCACCAATGGATATAACACAATCTTCCCTAGAAAAATTTTTGTTAAGTAAAACTTCTAAAATTTTATTTACGTTATTTAAATTTTTATTTATTTCACTAGCCTTGAAAAGGTGAACATAAATTTTTTTCTTATTAAGAGATTTTTTAATCTTGGAAACAATTATTTTTGAAATATTTTTATCAATAATTAGCAAACACTGCTTAAAATCAATCGAATTTTCTTTTAAAATTTTTGATATATTGCTTACTAAATTTGAACCAATAATAATTGAATATTGTTGAGTTTTAGTATTTATCTTTAACTTAATTGGTTTCATAATTTTTTAAAACTTTTTTAACAATTTCATTTTTCGACATTTTATCACATTTAATTTCATATAAAGCTTTAGAGTAAATGTTAGATCGTTTTTTTATTAAATCAATCAATTCATAATCTGTTGATTTAAAAGCAATAGGTCTTTTTTTACTATTTTTAATTCTTTTGATTAATATTTCATCATTCCAGTTCAGCCAAAAAGAGATATGATTTTTCAAAACTTCTTTTCTAATAACTTTGTTTAAAAAGGCTCCTCCTCCTAGAGATACTACAGTTGAATGAATTTTAAGTATTCTTAAAGTTATTTTTTCCTCAAATTTTCTAAAATAATCTTCACCTTTTGTCTCAAATATTTTTGATATAGATAAGCCTAATTCTTTTTCAATTTCTTTATCTACGTCCACAAATTCTAAGCCTAATTTCTTTGCAACCAAGGATCCAATAGAACTCTTACCAGAACCCATCATACCTAAAAACACAAGATTTTCTTTCGATTTCATAAGTTTCTTTATTGAAAAAACACAAATATGTCTTAATTTGAAATTAACTAAAGTTATATGCAATTTAATAAAAACACAAGTTCGGGGAGAACCAATATTATTGGGCTAGTTATAAAATCTATTATTGGTCTTGCAATTATTCTTGGACTTGCTTTTTTTATTAATAAAGTTGACTTTCCAGCTCCAAAAAAAGAAATAGAAAAAATTATTCCCAATGAAAATTTTAAAATTGTTAAATAAGAAAAATTTATCAATTGTAATTATTTCTTTATTATTATCTCTTCCTTCAATTGCAGAGGAAAAACCAGTAGACATTTGGAATTTAGAAAAACAAGAATCTGATAGTATTTCTGAAGAGAATTTATCATTAGAAAAAACTGAGCAAGAATCACAAGTTAGCATTTATAAAATGCAGGCAGACAAAAATAAAGACTCTATAAAATTGGACCAAGACTTGACTTCAAAAACAATCAAAATTGCTGGATTATATGATCCCGAAGATTATGGTCTGAGCATTAGTATGTGGTCAAATTCAGATGGCTTATTATTAAAAAAACTTTTTGAAAGTATTAATAAATATGATCTCTCTGAAGATGCTTCAGAAATTCTTAATATTTCATTATTAACAAATGCATATCATCCAAGTCAAAATATTACAGATGATGAGTTTTTAGAATTTAAAACTAATTGGTTGATTAAAGACTCTAACTTTGAATTAATTGAGGAATATCTAATTAAAAATCAGATTACAAATCTCCATCCAGAATTAATGAAATATATGGTGGATCAATATTTATCACAATCTGACCTTAAAAAATCATGTGAAATATTTTCTAAGATTAAAGAACCTTTAGAGG
>JAOJAE010000006.1 GCA_028227525.1 Candidatus Pelagibacter sp.
GGCTTGCAACAATTAATTGGGGTACAGCAACATCGCCAATTTATCATGCACATAAAAAAGGTATACCTGTTCATGTTTGGGTTGATGAAACAAGACCTAGAAACCAGGGTGCTAATTTAACTTCATATGAATTAAACGAGGAAGAAATTCCAAACACCATAATTGCTGATAACACTGGTGGTATTTTAATGCAAAGAGGTGAGGTTGATATGTGCATTGTTGGAACAGATAGAACTTTATCCAATGGAGATGTTTGTAATAAAATTGGGACTTATCTAAAAGCATTAGCGGCTCATGATAATAAGGTACCTTTTTATGTAGCATTACCAAGTTCAACTATCGATTGGGAAATTAAAGAAGGTAAAGATATTCCAATTGAAGAAAGAAATTCGGAGGAATTGTCTCATGTTGAGGGAGTGGATGAAAATAATGAGATCAAAAAAGTTTTAATTTATCCTAAAAAAAGTAAAGCAATGAATCTAGCTTTTGATGTTACTCCAGCAAAATATGTAACAGGTTTAATAACTGAAAAAGGTATTTCCGAAGCTTCTTCCGAGGGATTAAAAAAGTTATTTAAATAATTTATCTAAGAGAAGCGGCAATATTTCCACCATCAACTGTTAAAACAGCTCCAGTAGTTTTTTTTGAAACTGCTAAATGAAAAAATGCTTTTGCTACATCTTCAGCTTTTACTTCGTTTAAAAGTAAGTTTCCTCTCATATATTCATCTGTAGAAACCTCTCTTGCTTTAGCTCTAGATTTAATCATTCCATCGTTTAACAAACCACTCCTTATTCTATCTGCATTTACTCCGTTTGATCTTATTCCAAGAGAACCATAATCTACTGCATATTGTTTACACAAGTTTAGTAGTGCAGACTTAGGTAATCCGTAAGGCCCAAAATTTTTTCCAGGATTTACTGACTGTTTTGAAATGTTGAATAATAAGCAGCCTTCAATATTTTGTTTTTTCATTATTTTAATTGTTTCTGAAGCACAATTTTGATGAGAAAAGAAGTTATCTTCAAAACTTTGCCTTAAAATTTTATCATCTACTTCAGCTATAGAGCCACCAATTGCTGTTCCCGCATTAGAGATTAGAATATCAATTCCACCATAAGTTTCTGAAATAATTTTGAAAGCTTTTTTAACACTATCTTTATTTGTTACATCACAATGCAAACAAAGATCTTTAATCTTTAATTTCATTTCATTTACTTTTTTTAAATTATAATCAAGTAAAACTACTTCAGCGCCATAACTTTTAAAAAGTTTATAAGTAGCAGTACCTATTGCTCCAAAACTTCCAGTTATAACTACAACATTGCCTTGTAGATCTTTTTTAGCTTTATTAATTTTAGCTTGCTCCAAAGACCAATATTCAACATCAAATAAATCTTTTTCAGGTATAAACTTGTATTTAGAAGTTTCTTCAACAGAGGAAATCACTCTTGCATTTGTTTCTGTTAAATCTCCAGCAATTTTAGCAGCACCTAAACTATCTCCAACACTAAATAGCCCAACATTTTGGACCAATATAACTCTTGGAGAGGTATCTAGCATCGTTTTTTTGCCTTTTACTTTCTTTTTATTGTTGTCAAAATATTTGATATATTTTTTTCTATAATCTTTAAAACACTTTTCAGCTAATTTCTTAAAATCTTCTAAAGTAGAGTTTGGTTTTGGTGTGATGACTAATGGAAATGGTTTTACTCTTATAACATGATCAGGTGTTGCGGTACCAAGACCTGTATATCTTATTACCTCTTTACCATTAATAAAATAGTCTAAAATTTTATTAGATCTATAATTTACTATAAATTTAAGATTTTTAGTTTCAGACAACAATCCCCTTAGTATTGGAGAAATTTCATGTGGTTTAAATAAGTTATTATATTTTTTTATCTGTTTTATCTTTTTTCTTTTAATCTTTTTGACTGCTCGTTCTGCTATTGATACGTATTTGATCATTAAGTCATAAGATTTTTTAGCGTCATCATCAAAGGTAAAAATCCCATGATTTAAAAGAATTAAACAATTGATATTAGGGTTTTTAGAATAAACCTCATTAATTTTTTGGGCTAATCCAAATCCAGGCATTACATAAGGAACAATACTAACTTTAGAACCAAATATTTTTTTACAAAGATCTTTACCATTTGCTCTATTAGTAACATTCATAATTGCATCTGAATGAGTGTGATCTACAAACTTGAATGGTAAAAAAGCGTGCAAAAAAGTCTCCACTGATGGGTTTGGAGATTTGATATCTATTAGATTTCTTTTTTGAAATGCAACCATATCTTCATCACTTAAATATTTTTTATTTTTAAGAGATAACAATGGATTTAATTTTACTGATGGGAGACCCTCTGGTTCAATATCAGCCATATCCCATCCACTTCCTTTAACGCATAGGACATCATAATTTTTGCCGTCAATATCTTTAATAGATGTTTTTACAGAAGTGTTTCCACCACCATGAAGAACTAGTTCGCTATTTCTTCCCAACAACCTAGTTGTATAAACACGTAAAGCCATATCTCTTGAATGACCAAGTTTTTGGTACCTGTTTATGTATTTTTTAGCTTCTAAATTTGACCAATCGTTTTTCACAGTTTCAACCTCTGCGAAGTATTATAATAGTTTTTTGTTTGAAAGAAGTAAAAAATTTGATTAGTAAGGTTTCATCACACAATAAAATGACAAAAGTAGGCGAACATATAACCCTAGATATTATAGGTACAACTAAAGAGTATGATCCATCTCTGTATGAAAAAGTTATTAAAGAAATTGCAAAAGCTGCAGATGTTACAATTCTAAATATTTCAAAATATAAGTTTGAACCACAAGGATTTACTATTTTAGCTTTATTAGCTGAAAGCCACATAAGCTTTCATACATTTCCTGAAAAAGGAATAATTAGCTTTGATTTTTTTACGTGTGGAAAAGTAAGCCCCTCAGTAGCAATCGATATAATTAAAAAAGAATTCAAACATAAAAGAATTGTTAAAAAAGAATTTAATAGAGATACAAGATCTTTGTATCATGACATTTATAGCTCTCCAGGTTTACAAAAATCATATGTTGTAAATGATGTTCATGAAGATTTTAAATCAAAAGTAGGACAACACATTGAAATTTTAGAATTAGAACAATTTGGAAAATCATTGTTTATTGATGGAGAAATACAAGTAGCTTCGACTGATGAGCACTTATATAGTTCTACTTTTGTAGGAGCTGGTCTTAATTTAAATAAAAATAATGAAAGAGCAGCAATTATTGGTGGTGGAGATGGGGGTGTTGCAAGAGAATGTATCTCTAAAGATTTTAACTTTGTTGATTGGTTTGAGCTAGATCCAGAAGTTGTAGATGTTTGCAATAAACATCTCGGAGATATAGGGAAAAAAGCTACTGAAAAAAATTCAGTAAAATGCGTTTGGGGAGATGCTTTTGAAAGTATCAAGTCAGTGGAAGATGATACCTATGATCATATTTTTGTTGATCTTAATGATGATCAGTTTTGCATTGATCTTGCAGCCAAAAATATGGACGCAATGATTAGAATATTAAAACCCAAAGGAGTAATCACTGCTCAGGTTGGAAGCCAAGATAAAAAACCTAAACAAGTTGATAGTTGGTTGAATGTATTTAACCATCACTTTGGAAACACTAAATTATCAAGAGTTTATATACCTAGTTTTGATTGTTCTTGGAATTTTTCATCGTCAATAAATCATTAATTTTTCTTTTTTAATTATTAAATTTGTGAAATAATTACTCCAATTTAAAGGAGAAAATAATGAATATATTCAAAAAAACTATTTTAACAGTTCTTGCTTCTTTATTAGTTATCGGAAATGTTTACGCTGATACAATAAAAATTGGAACTGAAGGCGCTTATCCTCCATGGAACTCTAAAGATGCTTCTGGCAATCTTATTGGTTTTGAAGTGGAATTAGCTCAAGAACTTTGTGCAATCATGAAAGCTGAGTGTACTATCGTTGAACAAGACTGGGACGGAATGATTCCAGCTTTGTTAATGAGAAAGTTTGACGCGATTATGGCTGGAATGTCAATTACAGCTGAAAGACAAAAAACAATTACATTTTCACAAGGTTATGCGGATGAAGTTGCATCACTTGCGGTAATGAAAGGTTCAAGCTTAGAGGGAATGGATACACCAGAAGGTGTTAACTTAACCTTGGGTGGATCTTCTGTTAAAAAAGCACTTAAAACTATAACAGGTGCACTTGCTGGTAAAACTGTTTGTACTCAAACAGGAACTATTCACCAAAACTTTTTAGAGTCTGGTGATGTTGGAAGTGTAAATGTTAGAACTTACAAAACACAAGATGAAGTAAACTTAGATCTTACATCTGGAAGATGTGACGTTGCTTTAGCTGCAGCAGTTGCATTTACAGATTATGCTGACAAATCAGGTAAACCAGTTGTATTAGTTGGACCAACTTTTTCAGGTGGTGCATTTGGTAATGGTGTTGGTGTTGGTATTAGACAAGGTGGAGATGATGCGATCGGTAAAAGAGACGCTAAACTTCTAAAAGACTTCAACAAAGCAATTGATAAAGCTAGAAAACAAGGAATTATTAGTAAACTTGCTATTAAGCACTTTGGTTTTGACGCTTCTATGTAATTAATTTCAGATTTGGCGACTATAATATATAGTCGCCAATCTATATGGAACTTCTCGCATTCGGTAAAACAGGTTGGGGGGATGAGTTATTTTACGCAACCCTAATGACCATAGCTGTTTCTGTTACAGCTATGTTGATAGGCTTTTTTTTTGCATTAATTTTTACTCCACTTAAATTATCAAAATACAAATCTTTAAATCTAATTGGAAATTTCTACACCACAGTTATTCGTGGTGTTCCTGAACTTTTAGTAATTTATCTTTTCTTTTTTGGTGGCAGTGGTGCAATTATGTATGTGGCATCTATCTTTGGTTATTTTGAATATATAGAGATAAATGCTTTTATTACAGGCTCGATGGCAATTGGAATTATTTCAGGTGCTTATTCAACAGAAGTGTTTCGTGGTGCCATTCAATCAATTGATAAGGGTCAGTTTGAGGCTGCTAAAGTTTTAGGGGTAAGTAAATTTGTACAGTTTTATAAAATAATTTTACCTCAAATGTTAAGACTAGCCATTCCAAATTTAAGTAATGTTTGGCAAATTACTTTAAAAGATACCTCTCTTATTTCAGTTACAGGTTTAGTTGAAATAATGAGACAATCTTATATTGCAGCAGGTTCTACTAGAGACCCATTATTCTTCTATTCTTTTGCTGCTGTTTTATATTTATTATTAACTTATTTAAGCATGAAGTTAATCAACAGATTAGAAATAAAATATAGTAGGGGGTATTAATGGATTTTGAATTAATGTTCACTAGTTTTCCTAAATTATTAGGTGCTACTGTTGTTACTTTGAAACTATTAACTGTATCCTTATTTTTTGGTTTGTTCATTGGATTATTGTTTGCAATTTTAAGATTAAATAAAAATGTATTTATTAATAAATTTGCTTATGGGTACTCTTATGTATTTAGAGGAACGCCTTTATTGGTGCAAATATTTATAATTTATTTTGGTTTAGGACAAATTGAATATTTAAGATCAACATTTTTATGGGTTATTCTTAAAGAACCTTATTGGTGTGCAATAATAGCTTTCACTTTAAATACAGGTGCTTACACTTCTGAAATTTTAAGATCAGCATTTCAAACAATAAAACCAGGTATTATTGAAGCTGGTAAAAGTTTAGGGATATCGAATAAAATTATCTTTTATAAAATCCAAATTCCTATTGCGATAAGACAATCACTCCCAGCTTATGGTAATGAAATAATTCTAATGATGAAAGGAACGTCATTAGCCAGCACTGTAACTTTAATGGATTTAACTGGTGTCGCCAAATATATAATATCCACAACCTTTAAACCAATTGAGGTATTTATTGTAGCCGGTGGAATTTATTTGTTTATGACTTTTATTATTCATAACGTCATTAAATACTTAGAAAAAAAATATAGTTTTCAGCAATAAATGTTTTTATCTGATAAACAAATCAAAGATTATCAAGATGATGGTGTAATAATTATTAAAGAAATTTTTAAAGATTGGATTAAACCATTAAGAAAAGGATTTCAAAAAGTTCTAGAAAATCCTAGCCAACATGGAAGAGAAAATGTTGATGACAATGAAGGTAGATTTTTTGAGGATTATTGTAATTGGAATAGAATAAAAGAGTTTAAAGATTGCATATTTAATTCATCAGGTGCTCAAATATTTGCAGAGGCAACCAATTCTGAATCAGCTCAGATTTTTCATGAACATATTTTCATAAAAGATCCTGGTACTCACAAAGAAACACCGTGGCATCAAGATATGCCTTATTATTGTGTCGATGGTAATGATACAGGAAGTTTTTGGATACCATTAGATGAAGTTGATCAGAAAAATAATCTTAAATTAGTTTTAGGTTCTCACAAATGGCCAAAGTTAATTAGACCTACAAAATGGTCTAACAATCAATCTTGGTATCAAGACGACAGTTCGTTTATGGATTTACCTTCATCAGAAGAATTTGAAAAAAATATTTTAATACCTGAGTTAAATTTAGGGGATGCTGTTCTTTTTAACTTTAAAACAGTGCATGGCTCAACTGGAAATAATACTTCTAAATCTCGAAGAGCATTTTCAATGCGGTTTATAGGTGATGACGTTAAATATATTGATCGAGGAGGACCAACATCGCCTCCTTTTGATGGTATCAGTTTAAAAAGTGGAGATTTAATGAGGGAAGACTGGTTCCCTAAGGTCTTTAATAGCTAGTATACTCTTTAATTTCTTTAATCTTTGAACCTGTATGATTGTTTATTTCTAATTTAATTTTGGCTCTATCATCATTTAGGAAATGAACATCTCTAGAGAGTTTAATAAAAGATTCTGTAAAATCTTTTTCTTTTTCACACAGCCTTTTATCATCTTCTATAACCCACAATTTAGCATTAATTTGTTTTAGCGACTCAAATAGTTCATTTAGCTTTTGATCAGATTTAACATTGTTATTTAATTGATCTTTAAGAATTGAATGTTCTTCATTAATAAATTTTAGTTTTTCTGGATCTTTGATTTTTACTTGTTTAATTTCTAGGATAGAAATTTTATCCAATAATTCACCAACTGATACTTCGACTAGAATTTTATTCATTAAAAAATATACTATGTTAAGTTGTTATAAATATGTCTAATATTTTAGTTATTAAACATGGTTCTTTAGGAGATATAGCTCAAGCATGTGGGGCAATTCAAGATATTTCTGAAAATCATAAAGATGATCAAATTCATTTATTAACTACAAAACCATACTTTGATTTGTTCAAAAAAAATCCACATATTTCAAATGTTATTTTAGATAAGAGGCTATCAAGACTAAACCTGATCTATTTGCACTCATTAATGAGAAATATTAAAAAATACAATTTTTCAAAAGTTTATGACTTACAAAATTCTAGCAGGACAGCTTTTTATAAAAGAATATTGTTTCCAAATGCATCAAAGGATATTTGGTCATCTACTGAAACGACGTTACCCAAAGGGACCACAAAAGATGATTTTGATAAAGACTCAGTTTTATCAAGATTTGATCATCAATTAAAAAGTTCTGGGATAAACACTAACCATACTTTAAGCCCTGATTTTTCATGGAGCCCATCAGATATATCTCAAATAAAAAATTACCACCAATTAGAAAAATATATTATTCTTTTTCCTTTTTGTTCACCTCATTTAACTTCCAAGAAATGGCCTTACTACAATGATTTAATTTCTATGATTAATGAAAAATTAGAAAATAAATTTAAAGTAGTTATTGCACCTGGGCCAGGTGAAATTAAAGATGCATCAAGTATTAATGCACTTTGTGTTTTAGATAATGGTAAAGCTTTAGATATTTCTCAGCTGGCAGCATTAATCAAAGATAGTTCTTTTGTTGTTGCAAATGATACAGGCCCCGCTCATATGACAGCTCATCTAGGATCTAAAGGAATTGCTTTGTTTGGCACTCATACAACACCATTTAAAGTAAGTATTGAAAGAGAAAACTTTAAAGCAATACAAGCACCAGAGTTATCAAAATTATCTCCAGAAAAAGTTTTTGAAAGATTGTCTGAAATTATTTCTTAATTTTTTCTAATACTCTTAAAAATATGGGAACAGTGAAAAGTATAAAGAGTAATCTTATTATATGATGAAAAGCTACAAAATCTGGATCTAAATCAAAAGCAATTGCTATCACCGCTACCTCATAAATTCCACCGGGACTGAAAGACAATATTAAAGTTAAAATATTAGTATCAACAAAGAATGTAGCTATATAAGCTGCAACCAAACCTAGTAACACTAAAATGGTTGTTGCAACCACACTATGCAGTGAGTTATTAGCAATTTCTTTTACTGTTTTTTCAGCAAATCTACACCCGACAGAAGCACCAAGTATTAAAAGACAAAAGTTAATAGATTGATCGGGTAATTTATATGAGGCTATATCTGTAATTTGTAGTAGTCCACTCGCAAATAATGTTCCAGATAATAAAGCTGCAGGAATTCTAATTTTATCAAAAATAAAAATAAAAAATAAAGATGCAGCAATAAGTAAAACTAAATTTAAATGATTTTGAGCTAAATAATTGAAGTCATCATTTAATAAAACATCGTTGCCAGTATTGTTTACTATAATAAATGGAATTACAGTTATTATTATGATTAATCTAATTAGATGAGAAGTTGCAACTTGCGATAAATCTGTTTTTTCATTTTCAGCTAAAATCATTAAAGGACCTAATGCACCAGGTGCTGCTGAAAATATTGATGCTTTTTCACCATAACTTGCAAATTTTTGAAGATATTTAGCTACAACTAAAATACAAATTATTATGTAGATTAACATAATCAGTGAAGTCCAAATCCAATCAAATATTTGGTTAAATAGATTTTGATCTATGTAATTACCAATATGCAAACCCAAAATTATCAAGATAAAGCTTAATACAATTTTGGGCATGATAATTTTTAAACCTGATAATGCAGCAATTGATGTGATAATCATTGGTCCTAAAAACCAAGCTAGAGGTATATTAAAATATTCAGCAACAATTGCACTAGGAAAAGAAATTATTAAAACAGAAATAAATTTTATTGTAAAAATTTGACTGATTTGTTTTAACATTATTGGATTTGAATTAAATTCTTTTCAATTTTTACTTTAGAAGATCTAAGTACATTTAAGAAATTGAGACAGTTTTTTTTGTTAAAGTTAGAAATATGTCCCGCAATAGTCATTGCTCCAAGAATTTGATTTTTTTTTCTAAATATTGGAACTGATACAGAGGCCATTTCAGAATCTCTTTCTCCAAAAGTCATAGCATATCCATTTTTTAAAACTTTATCTTTATCATTAATTTCTAAATTATTATAAGCCGATAAAATGTGACCACTTGATCCTTTATTTAAAGGTTTTTTACCTCCTATTTCTTCTAGGTGTATAATTGATTTATTGGGCGTACTAGTTTGAATACAAACTCGTACATCATTTTGTCTTACAAAGAAACTTGCTGTTTCTTTAGTTTTTGATGAGATGAAATCTAATTCTGATTTAATAGAATTTTTTAAATTAAAACTATTATCGTAAATTTCATATAATCTAGGAATAGAGTGTCCTATTTTAAATTCTCCACTTTTTATTTTTCTAATGTACCCAAAATTTTCAAGTGATTTTGATATTCTTGAAATTCTACTTTTATGATCGCCGGTTATCTGAGCTATCTTTGTTACAGTAAGAGCTTCATTTTTTTCTGTAAAACAATTTAATATTTCTAAAGCTTTGTTTACAGCTTCAACTCCAACCGTATTTTTATTTAATTTCATATAATTCTACTTATTAGAATAACATGTTCTATTGTATAGAACAATAGTAATTATTTATTTAGACATTACGTAATAAAATAAATTAAATCTAATTTAATTAAATAGAGAGGGAAAATAATGAACAATATAAAAAAACTATTTTCAGTATTATTTTCAGTAATCCTATTATTCTCAGCAACAACTACTAGCTCAGTAGCAATTGAAAAATTGCACTTTGTAATCGGTGGTGGTGCTGGTGGTGGTTGGGATGGAACTGCTAGAGGTACTGGAGAAGCTTTAACAAAAGCTGGTATGTTAAAAAGTGCATCATTTGAAAATATGTCAGGTGGTGGTGGTGGTAAAGCGTTAGCTTTCATGATTAATACTAAACCTGCAAATACAGTTTTAGTTCAATCTACACCATTAGTTTTAAGATCAATCACTAGACACAAAGGTTACGTAAGTGGAAGTGGTACTTTATCTTACAAAGATGTTGTGCCAATCGCTGGTGTAATTGGTGACTATGGTGCGATCGCTGTTGCAAAAAACTCACCTTATAAAAACTTTAAAGATGTAGTTGATGCATATAAGAAGAATCCAAGCTCAATCAAAATGGCTGGTGGATCAGTAAGAGGAAGTATGGACCATTTAATTGGTGCTTTAGCTTTCCAAGCTGCTGGTGCTAATCCAAATGATGTAGCTTACATTCCTTATGATGCTGGTGGAAAAGCGTTAGCTGGACTTTTATCTGGAGAGACTCAAATTATCTCTACAGGTTTAGGTGAATTGATGGGTGCAAGAGACCAAGTAAGAATTATTGGTATTACAGCTCCTTCAAGAGTTTCTGATGCTCCAGATGCACCAACTCTAAAAGAACAAGGGTACGATGTACAATTCGTTAACTGGAGAGGATTTTTTGGCCCTCCAGGTATGAGCAGCGCTGATAAAAATGCAATTGCTAAAATGCTAGGCGATGTACAGAAAACTTCTGAATGGGAAAATGTAAGAGCAAGAAATGCTTGGGTTAATATTTACAATCCAGGTGACAAGTTTGTTTCTTTCTTAGAAAAACAAACAGAAGAAATGACAGCTCTTATGAAAAAACTAGGAGTTATATAATCCTTAGGATTATTTAGAATTAGAGCAGTGAATATAAATACTACAAAAATTATATCACTGCTCTTTTTTATTTTTTCAGCATTTTATTTATATACTGCTTACCAAATTCAAGTTTTTGCATTTGATGAAAATGCACCTTTCAATGCTAGAACATTTCCAATTTATTTAGGCTATGCTGGTTTATTTTTTTCAGGATTAAAATTAATTTTACCAGATCTAAATACAATTAAAGTTGAACACAAAACTTTAGAATATAAAAAAACTGCAATCTTAGTCTTGATTGCGATTATATATGGAGCAACTATTTTGAAAGTTGGTTATTTTTTAACGACTTCTCTCTTTTTAATGGGATCATACTATTTTTTAGGTGAGAGAAGATGGGTATTAATGTTTATGCTTTCTTTTCCATTTGTTGCAGCATTTATGTACTTATTACACGGCGTTCTTGATATTTATTTAAGAGATCCATTTCTTAAAATGATTGGAGTGATGGGATGATAGAGGGAATTTTAATTGGTCTAACAACAGCTCTTACTTTCCAAAATATATTTATGGTAATGATTGGTTGTTTTTTTGGAACAATCATTGGAATGTTGCCAGGCCTTGGACCAATGACAGCAATCGCTTTAATGATCCCTATAACTTATGGATTTGATCCTGCAACTGGTTTAATTTTAATGGCAGGAGTATATTATGGTGCTGTATTTGGTGGTTCTACTTCTTCAATATTATTAAACGCGCCAGGTGTTCCTGGAACCGTTGCAACTTCATTTGACGGTTATCCAATGGCGCAGCAAGGTAAAGCTGGAAAAGCTTTAGCTATTGCTGCTTGGAGTTCTTTTGCAGGAGGTACACTTGCTGCAATATATTTATTATTTTTAGCCCCAAGTTTATCAAAAGTGAGCTTATCTTTTAGATCACCAGATTATTTTGCTCTAATGATTTTAGGTCTAACAGCTATCGCTGCTTTTTCATCTAAAGGTCAATTTATTAAAGCAATGATGATGGTTGTACTTGGTTTAATGTTGGCATCAGTTGGTCAAGATAGTTTGTCTGATATTACAAGATTTACATTTAACAATATGAATTTAACAGATGGGATTAGTTTTGTACTTGTTGTTATGGCAACTTTTGCAATGAGTGAGGCACTTACAATTATTTTAAAACGAAATGATCCAACAGCTGCAGCAAAACAAGTTTCCTTAACAGAACTTGGTTCAATTAGAATTAACAAAGAGGAAAGAAAAAAGATGTTAAAAACTATTCCTCGAACATCAATTATTGGTTTTATAATTGGAGTTTTACCTGGTGCTGGTGCAACGATTGCTTCATTTTTAGCATATGGAATGGAAAGAAATTTAGTAAGCGATCAAGAAAAAGAAAAATTTGGTAAAGGCAGTGTTCATGGATTAGCTGCGCCTGAAACTGCAAACAATGCAGCATGTTCCGGTGCATTTGTTCCATTATTAACTTTAGGAATTCCTGGAAGCGGTACTACTGCCGTAATGTTGGGAGCTCTATTAGGTTTTGGTATTCAGCCAGGTCCAAGACTCTATATCACTAATCCAGAAATTTTTTGGTCTGTTATAATGTCGATGTATATTGGAATGGTAGTACTTCTTATTTTAAACTTACCCTTAATTCCTTATATTGCTAGAATTCTAGCAGTACCTAAAAACTATTTAATTCCACTTATTTTATTTTTTTCAATTACAGGAATTTATGTAATGTCATTTAACAATTTTGATATTTATTTAATGATCGGTATTGCAGTTGTTGCAACATTTATGCGCTTATATGATTTTCCAATGCCACCACTAATCTTAGCATTTGTACTAGGTGGATTAATGGAAGAAAACTTAAGAAGATCATTGTTACTAAGCGATGGATCTTGGACGTTTTTATGGGATAGAACGCTTACAGCTTGTATATTAGCTACAACAATTCTTATTGTTGGATGGCAAATTTATAAAACAATTACTAAAAAAAATTAAGATTTAATATCAACTCTTTTTCTAATTATTTCTTTATCTAATTTCATCTCTCTATAAGAAATTATAAGCACACCAATAAATATTATAAGAGCACCAATCCAAGTATAAAGATCTGGAATTTCATCAAATACAAAGTATCCAATAATTGAGGCAAAAACTAAATTTAAAAATGAGTAGGGCTGAGTCATGCTTACATCGACTAGTTTAAATGCATGATTTAATGTTAAATGTAAAACCGTCCCACACATAGCTGCCAAGATTAAATAGATGAAGGTTTTTAAGCTTGGCATTTCCCAAAAAAACAAAACAATAAAGAAACTTAACAAGCTCATGAAAATAGATTGATAAGCCAAAATTGTAATTGCACTATCATCTTTAGAAATTTTCTTTGTTATAATTATATTTATTGACCAGAGTAATGCTGAAAATAAAACCATATATACTCCAATTGATATATCGACAAAACCAGGTCGAATAATAACTAACATTCCACTAAAACCTAGCAATAGAGCTAAAGTTCTGTAAATATAAATTTTCTCTCCTAAAAAAAATACTGCAAGTATTGTTACAATTAAAGGTACTACAAATGATATTGCTGTAAGCTTTTCTATAGGAAGAAGTACTAGAGCAGAAAAATATAAAAGCATTGCTGGTAAACCAAGTATTGCTCTTAAGAAATGTTGTTTAAGATGAGTTGTTTTAAGTACAGCATCTTTCTTTTTAATTATGTAGGGTAAAATAATTACTAGTCCTAGAAAAAATCTAAAAAAACCAGCGACATAAACATTCACATCTTCTTGAGCTATCTTTAAAAAAGAAAGCATTACAGTTCCAAAAAAAACAGAAATGATTATTAGAGATACAGCTAATTTGTTATTGGACATTAATAAATGAGTATAAGTATTACCTAAGTATAAACAATCTTAGTTTAGGTTAATTTTTAGAAGATTGGTTTAAAACAAAGATACCAGAACAGGTAATTATTATAGCTCCAATAACTGTGAACATATCTGGAATATCATTATAAAATATATATCCAAAAATTATTGCCCAAAAAATCAATGTGTAATGAAATGGCTGGATAATACTTGCTCTTGCTTTACTTAAGGCAATGATTTGAAGATAAAGACCTAGAGAAAAAAATACACCAATACCTAAAAACATTGCATATGAATATCCATCAATTGGAGTCCAAAACTTAAAAGCCAATAAAGACATAACTATAATACCAATGATCGATGTGTAGAATAAGGATGTTTCATTTTTGTCATATTTGGAAACTTTTTTAGTGATGATTTGATAAAGCCCAAGTACAAATGCAGCTATTAGAGGCAACAATGCTTTTGGATCAAAAATTGATGATGTTGGTCTTAGGATAATTAGTACCCCTATAAAGCCTATAAAAATTGCTATCCAAGTTTTAGCAGATACTTTTTCTTTTAAAATTATTGCTGATAATGCAACAACTATTACTGGTGCTAATGAGCCAACACTATGAGCATTAGCTAAAGATAAATATTTAAAAGATAAAACAAAACAACCAGACTCTATCACTGATAGTAAACTTCTAAATATTTGTAATTTGATATTTTTTGACTTGTAAAACAAAAGGTTATTTTTTCTTTTAGACTCAAATAAAGCTAAAAATAAAACAAAAAAATATTTAACAAGAAGTAATTGAAAAATAGAGTGATGTAGTATTAAAGTTTTTTGTATAACATCTAAAATAGAAAAAGATAAATAAGCAAAAATTCCAAAGAGTATTCCAATAGATTCTTTTGATTTAAAAAGATCCATTTATTAATTTAGAATCTTTTTATAATTTTCAATAATATTTGACCAATAAAATTTAGAGACATGGTCTTTTGCATTTTTTCCATACTCTAAATATTTCTTATTTTCTAACATTGAATTGATTGATGAATAAATATCATCTAAATTACTACCATCACAAATTAATCCAGTTTGTTCTTGTTCAATTGCATCGGCAGCACCCCCATCTTTTCCACCAAGAGAAGGTATTCCATATTGAGCAGCCTCAACATAAGCAATTCCAAATCCTTCAACAGATTTTTTATGGATAACTGATGGCATGACAAATATGTTTGATTTAGCAACTAAAGCATTTTTTAATTCATTACTAATATCTTTAAAGAACATAACCTGAGACTCTAAATCTAGCTCTTTGACAAGTTTTTTTATATTTTCTTCTTCATCACCATAACCAACACAAATGTAAACTATATCAGGATAAATTTGTTTTAGATTTCTTAAAGCCATTACAATTTTTTCATGGTTTTTTCTTTTATCAAATCTTGAAACAGTAATTAACCTTGGTGATTTTACTTTAAGTAGACTTTCTACTTTTTCTAGAGATTTTTTGTCTAATTCTTCAGCAGGATTTACACCAGGATTAATTACAACAATTTTTTCTTTATGAACCCCACAGTCAATTGCCAAATTTTTTGTGTACTCAGAATTAGCAATTACTTTTTCAACATTATTTAAAACTTCTAAAACACGTTTGTTTAAACTTGTTCCTTTAGGGTGGTTAATTTCTTTACTATGAATTAAGCAATATTTTTTTTTGTTTGATTTTATAAGCTCTAAGCTTTTCCAGTGATCAGAAATAATACCTTCGATTTTATTTTCTTTAATAAATTCATTTATTAATTGAGCTTTTCTATATTTTCTTAGTAATTTTATTCCACCAACTCTTTCAATTGAAAATGAAGCCTGTTCATCAAATTCTTTATGACCATCAATAAAATCTGCAAAAACTTTGATCATAAAGTTTTTAGACAACTCTTTTGATAAGCCCCACATTAAGCTTTGCATACCACCAAGTTCAGGTGGAAAGGATCTAGTTACAATTAGATACATTAATCATATTTCCATTTAATACCACAACCAGCACTCGGTATTTGATTTTGAGGTCCTTTACTGGTCTCAGCTATTTGTTTCATTGCTTTTAAAAGATCACTTTCTCCATCTTTAACAGGCACGAAATTTTTAAGTTCTCTTAATCTACCTCTATACTGAAGACCAAGATCTTTATTATAACCAAAAAAATCTGGAGTACATACTGCATCGTATGCTTTAGCTATTTCTTGAGTTTCATCTTGTAGATATGGAAAATTAAACTCATTATCATTAGAAAATTTAATCATATTATCAAACGAGTCATCTGGATAATTAACAGCATCATTTGAACATATAGCAACTGAATTAATTCCAATTTTTTTTAATTCATTACAATCTTTAACAATTTCTTTTGTAACTGCTTTTACATAAGGACAGTGGTTACAGATAAACATTATGAGAGTTCCATTTTCACCCTTTATATTATCTAAAGAAATAATTTTGTTATCAGTAGATTTTAATTCAAAGGGTAAAGCTTTTTGACCAAAATCACATATTGGAGTTTGTATTGGCATACTGTAAGAATATATAAATTATGTTTTACGATTTAAAAGATAAAAAACCACAAAACTCTGGCGAAAATTGGGTAGCTCCTAACGCAACAATCATTGGTGATGTAACTTTAGAAAAAAATTCAAGCATTTGGTTTAATGCAGTATTACGTGGAGATATTGAAAATATCCACGTAGGTGAGGGGTCTAATATTCAAGATGGAAGTGTTTTGCACACAGATCCTGGTTACCCGTTAAAGGTTGGAAAAGATGTAACTGTTGGTCATCTAGTTATGCTTCATGGATGTACAATAGGGGATAATAGTTTAATTGGAATTGGAGCTGTAATTCTTAATAACGCAAAAATTGGAAGAAACTGTATTATAGGTGCAAAAGCTTTAATTACTGAAAATAAAGAAATACCAGACAATTCATTAGTAGTTGGCTCACCAGGTAAAGTAATTAGGGAAGTAACAGAAGAAGAAAGAAAAGCTGTTCTAGAAAACACTAAACACTATCAAGATAATTGGAAAAAATATTCTAAATCAGTATTTTAATTAATGAGCAAGAAATTTAAAATTGGTATCGATTATGGAGGTACTAAAATTGAAGGAATTCTTTTAGACGACAATGGACTTCAAATAGAGAGAAAAAGATATTCTTATGAAAAAAATTATTTATCAGGAATTGAAACAGTAAAAAAACTTGTTGATGAATTTGATAAGTTAAGCAACCAAATTTGTACAGTTGGTTTAGGAATACCAGGGTTTTCATCTAAGGAAAGTGGATTAGTGACAAACGCTAATTCTATGTGGTTAAACGACAAACCATTTAAAAAAGATTTAGAAATTGCACTCAATAGAAAAGTAAAGTTAATGAACGATGCTAATTGCTTTACTTTATCAGAAGCCGTTGATGGGGCTGGAAAAGATTATCAATCTATTTTTGGAATAATAGTAGGTACAGGTTTTGGTGGAGCACTTTCATACAAGAAAGAAATTATCGAAGGTGCTAATCAAATTGCAGGTGATTGGGGTCACCAACCTCTTCCTTATCCAACTAAAGAAGAAATTGAAACAAAGATAAATTGTCCATCAATGAATTGTGGAAGACCTCTATGTGCAGAGCAATTTATGTCAGGTATTGGCTTTAAAGATGTATTTAATCAAAAACACAAAACAAATTTTACTTCAGAAGAAATTGCAAAACTTGATTTAGATGGTGATCCAAGAGCTAATTCAGAATTAAGTTTATATGAAGATAGAATGGCTAGACTATTGGCAGTAATGATTGGAATTTTTGATCCAGATGCAATAATTCTTGGTGGAGGGATGTCAAATATTGATAGGTTTTATGTAAATATTCCAAGCTTAATACCTAAATATACTTTTTCTAATAAAATAAAAACTAAAGTATTAAAAAATTTTCATGGAGACTCAAGTGGTGTTAGAGGTGCTGCTTGGCTTTGGAATAATGTATAATATTTTAAAAATAAGGAGTTAATAATGCCAGCAGGTTATGTAATTGCACAATTAAAAGTAACAAATCCTGAAAATTACAAAGAGTATGTAGCTAAAGTTTCAGAGGTTGTAAAAAAATATGATGGGGAATATCTCGTTAGAAATGGTGAATATCAAGTTGTTGAAGGGGAAGATAGTTTTCCAAGATTAGTGATTATTAGATTTCCAAGTTATGAAAGAGCTTTAGAATGGTACAATTCAGAGGAATATAAACCAGTCAAAGACATACGTTTGCAAAACTCTGAGGGCAGCAATATAATAGTTAAAGGGATATAAAGAGACCCATTTTAGGTTATTTTAAGTTTTACCAAATAATAAAATCTTAGTAAGATTTTTATTATGAAAAAAATTATTTTCTTTTTACTTTTTATCTTTACGACAAATTTAAACGCGGATGTTAAAGAAGCAGGTAGTGCTCCACTTCCAACAGAAATGCTTGAAAACATTAAAAATAGTCTAAATAATACACTACAAAAATACAAAGGTAAGGAAGTTTTGTTTTATATCTCTTTTGATAAAGAGAAATTACAAAAAGGAGAAATACATTGGAACTCAGGTTACAGTTCTTTTAAAAAAATAAATGATAAGTCACATAAAAAAACATACAAAGCTTGTTTAAAGTATGGAAAAAAGAAAAAAATTAATGATGACTGTTATTTATTTGCTATTAATGACAAAATTGTTTGGGATTTAAGCAAACCATATAAAGAAAAAAAAGAAAAAATCATATCTTATTCAAATCAAAAAAACGAACTACAATTCTTAAATAGAGAAGATGACAAAATTAACCGATCATTAGTTGATAGAGAAGACTCCACTATTGATCATCAAGTCCATTTTATTTATGCGATATTAAAAAATGGTAAAGACAAAGAATGGGATATTAATGGTTATATTGAGAAACTAGCACTTAAAGTGAATGAAAATTTTTTGAAATGGTCATCTCAAAATAAAAAATCTAATAGCATAGGTCAAAAATTTAAATATGATTTTTTAAAAAATGGAAAACTAGATGTTTCTTTTGCTAGATTAAATTTAACTAGGAAACAAATTGATGAACCAGACCATCCTAATGGTCTAATTTACAAAGAATTATTTAAACAAGGATATAATAATCCTAAAAAAGTATATGCAATTATTTCTGGATTTAATAGTAAGCATGGAAATAGTGATGGTGGTGAAGGTGGTCCATTATTCACAATCTTATACGGACCTGCAATCAATTCATATGGATCTAAAGGCATGGAAATTGTAATTTTACATGAATTATTTCACACACAAGGAGCAGCTTATGATTGTGGAAAAAGAACTTATAGAGGAGCACACGTTAAAGGCTCTGATGTTTTAGGGTCAGGTGATGTTACAACAAAAATAGATAGTAAAAATGATACTTATTACAAACATGGCATTGATGGCTGCCCTGATTTAGCAGACTCTATATTTCTTACACCAACATCAAAAAATCCTTGGGACCCTTATGAAGTATTCTGTAAAAAAAATGTTGGAAAATTTACTCATAAAAAATTGTTTTCTACAAAAGATGGTATTGATCGTTGTAAAAATCAAAGATTAATTGATAGCATGTAAATATAAAAAACCTTAATAATGAGGTGGCTTTTTATCCTCACTTATAAGGCTTTGAACATTCTCACTATCTATTTCCTCAATTCTATTAATAAGATTTATAATTTGTTTTTTTAGATCTTTAATTTCTTTTTGTTGTGAGTACAGCTCACTACTCAATTGTGAAATCTCCTGCTGAAGGAATGTAATTTGTTCTTCTAATTTTTTATCTAAATTTTCCACGATAATTAAGGAATTAACCAATTATCTTTATTATTTTCTAGATCAAATTTAGCTCTACGATGTCCTTTGGCAGCTAAATAAAGCCACTCAATAGATTTAATTTTACACTGAATAACAGTAAAATTTTTATAACCTTCTTCACTTTGTTCTTTTGTGTAATCAAAATTATCAAGCTCTGGTTTTAATCCTGAAGTTGGAATGTCACTTTCAGTTCCAGGTCCATTTTCAACTAAGTAACATTTTCTAGATATATGTTGAGTTTTAGACCAAGACTCTTTTGTAACTTCATTTTCATGGTTAACAGTGCATTCTACTTTTAGTCTAACTTGGATCTTTTCTTCTTTATCGTAAAATAACATTGCAGCGTTTTTGTTAGCTTTTAATTTAACAATTTTATCTGACCTGATATCACTATGGTATTGAACTAAATTATTAGCCTCATTCGCTTTTCTAAGAACAACTATCCGTCCATCAAAGTCAGATTGGTTTCCACAAATGAATACTGGTATTCTAAAAGGTGAGCCTCTATCTTTAACTGCATTAGTTAACATAGACCAAATTTTTTTTTTGATCTCCGTAAAGTCCTCGTAATAAGGAACTGTGTCAGTCACAAATATTATTTCTTCTTTTTTAAAAGAGCAATTAAACTTGAGCTATCCCAACGGTTTCCACCCATTTCTTGAACCTTAGCATAGTAACCATCTATAAGTTCAGTGATTGGAACTGGGGAACCATTTTTTTTAGCTTCTTCGATTACAATTGCTAAATCTTTTCTCATCCAATCTACTGCAAAACCATAATCAAACTTATCATCAGTCATAGTTCGATATCTGTTTTCCATCTGCCAAGATTGAGCGGCACCCTTTGATATAGTTTCCATAACTTTATCCATATCAAGACCCGCATTAATTCCAAAGTTAATAGCCTCTGATAAACCTTGCACAGCTCCAGCTATACACATTTGGTTCATCATCTTTGTTAATTGACCACTTCCTGTTGCACCAATTAATTTTACTTTTCTGCTATAGCAATCAATAACTGGTTCAGCTTTTTTAAACACCTCTTCATCACCACCAACCATTACAGTTAGTATTCCACCTTCAGCACCTGCTTGACCACCTGAAATAGGTGCATCTAAAAAATCAAAACCTTTATCTTTTGCAGCTTTATATAGTTCTCTTGAAATTTCAGCTGATACAGTTGAGTTATCAATATAAACACAGCCTTCTTTAGCTGTTTTAAATAATCCATTTTCGCCAAGTGATACTTCTCTTAAATTGTCGTCATTACCAACACAGGTAAAAATAAAGTCAGCAGCTTCAGCAGCTTTTGCAGGTGTATCAGCTTTTGCCCCTTTATATTCTGTTACCCATTTATCAGCCTTTGCAGCTGTTCTGTTATAAACAGTTACATTGTGACCGGCTTTTGATATATAACCTGCCATTGGATAACCCATGACACCAAGACCTATGAAAGCGACATTAAAAGACATAATTTTTATTTCCCATGTTTAGTAGTTTGAAGTTTAAAGTAATTCTATTTGGATTTATTTTTACATTTTTTTCTAGCTTTGGACAGAGTTATTTTTTAGGTCTATTTAATTCTAGTATTAGAGAAGCACTATCTATTACCCATGGACAATTTGGCTCAATTTATGCCTCAGCAACTTTATGCAGTAGCCTTCTATTAATTTGGGTTGGAAAAAAAATAGATGATGTAAATATTTTTAAATTCGCTTTTTTTGTAACTATTCTTTTATCTTTTGCATGTTTTTTCTTTTCAAGAGTAACTTCAGTTTTTTTATTATTTATTGCAATCTTTTTAATGAGATTTTCAGGTCAAGGAATGATGTCTCATACGGCATCAACCACTATCTCAAGGTATTTTACTAAAACAAGAGGAAGAGCTTTAAGTATAAGTTGGTTCGGACTTTCCTCTGCAGAATTTATTATGCCTGTTTTAATGGTTTATTTATTAACAATTATAGATTGGCAAAATCTTTGGCTTATTTTTTCTATTTCAGTTTTAATTATTTTACCAATTGCATCATTTTTATTAATTAAAAATTTAAATTTAGACTCAAGAGAAGCAAATGATGAAAACATTAAACATGTTGAAATAAAACAATGGAAGAGGCGAGAAGTATTAAAAGATTATAGATTTTATATAATTAGCTCTAACATGTTAGCTATGCCATGGATCTTTACTGGTTTTGCTGTTTTTCAATCTTTTGTGCAAACTTCAAAAGGATGGGGTCCATATGTTATTGCTCAATCATTTATGTCTTATTCAATTTTTTCTGTTTTAACTTTATTTCTATCAGGATTTCTAATTGATAAATTCACTAGTAGGAAATTACTAATTTATATGAATATTCCACTTCTATTATCTGTAATTGTCTTATTCTTATTTGATACACCAATTACAGCATTTTTATTTTTAGGATTAGTTGGAATATCCAATGGTTTTGCCAATATTTTGGGATCTTCAACTTGGGCTGAATTATATGGGGTTAAGTATCTTGGATCCATCAAAGCCTTAACTACAGCATTAATGGTATTTGCTACTGCCTTTGGAACTGCTTTATTTGGATATCTGATTGATATTGGTTTTACTGTTGGAGATATTGCTATTGTATCAGGCACTTATATATTCATTTCTTTAATTCTTCTTTTCATGGTTAGAAAAAAGCTTAATCCAGTAATAATTTAGAAAATCCTTGCATTTTTAAGGTTCGAGGTATAAATAATCGCCCATGGCAAGAGTTACCGTAGAAGACTGTATCGATAAAGTAGAGAGCCCTTATGAATTAGTACTTGTTGCTAAAGAAAGAGCTACTCAATTAAATTCAGGAATTGAACCAACATTAGATAGAGATAACGATAAAAATACAGTTATTTCTTTAAGGGAAATCGCAGAAGAAAAAATTAAAGTTTCAGATTTAACTGAAAGTGCTGTTTACAAACTTAGAAAACATGTTGAGCAAGTAGATGATGGCACTGAAGATGATGAAGAAATTGGTGATGATTTTGAAAATATGTACAAAGGTGAAATTTCAAAAAGTGGTACACCAATTCTACCATCTAAGAGAGCAAGAAAAACTCCAGAAAAAATTCAAGTATCTCAAGAAGATCTAGCAGAATTATCAGAAACAGCTAAACCAGATGTAGATGTGTCAGCTGGAGAAGAAACGATGAACGAACAAGGTGAAGTTTCTTTAGATGAAGTATCAGAACAAGAAAATCAAGAAGCAGAAGCAATTACAGAAGATTCAGAAGCTTCAAACTCATAGTAAAATAATATAAAGTTAAACCATGAATAGGAAAGTATCAGTTGCTCCTATGATGGATTGCACAGATCGTCATGAGCGTTACTTCTTAAGATTGATTTCAAAGAATACACTTCTTTATACAGAGATGGTAGTTGATGAAGCAATCAATAGAGGTGATAAAAAAAGATTACTAGAATTTAATATTAATGAAAAACCTGTGGCTCTTCAATTGGGTGGATCCTCTCCAAAACTTTTAGCTGAAGCTTCAAAATTGAGTGAAGATTTTGGTTATGATGAAATTAATTTAAATTTAGGTTGCCCAAGTAGAAAAGTTGAAAAAAGTAAATTTGGTGCTTGTTTAATGAAAGAGCCTAATTTGGTTGCAGATTGTTTAAGCAAAATGCAGGCTTCAACAAACTTACCCGTAACTATAAAAACTAGAATTGGGTATGACAATGTTGAAGATTATGAAAATCTTCATAATTTTATTTCAACATTAAAATCAACTGGAGTTAAGACATTTATCATCCATGCTAGAAAAGCAATGTTAGGAAAGTTTACTCCTAAACAAAATCTAAATATTCCTCCTTTAAAATATGAGTACGTTTATAAATTAAAAGAAGATTTTCCAAATGAAGAAGTAATTATAAATGGTGGAATAACTGCCGTTGATCAAATCAAACCACATCTTAAAAAAACAGATGGAGTAATGATTGGAAGAGCCGCCTATCATACACCTTATATGTTAGCAGAAATTGAAAAAGAAATTTTTGGAACAGAAGAAGTTCCAAGTAGGCAAGATGTTATCGAACAACTAATTCCTTATGTAAAAGATGAACTTAAAAAAGGTACGAGATTAAATCAAATAATGAGACATACTATAGGTTTGTTTCATGGGCAAACAGGTGCAAGTTATTGGAAAAGATACTTAAGTGAAAATATGTGTGTAAGAGATGCTGATGTTAAGAAAATAGATCACATTATGGATAAGATTAAGTACAATAATATTGATACAAGTGTAGGGCAATCTGCTTAATTCAATTCTAGCAAACGAATATAGTTATTTTATTTTATTAATGGCTTTAACGGCTGTGCCTGTTGGTTTTGTTGCTGGTTTATTTGGTATTGGTGGTGGATTAATTACAGTTCCATTTCTTTATTATATTTTTGGATCTTTAGGAATTGATCAACAATATATAATGCATTTAGCAGTTGGAACCTCTTTTGCAATAATAATTCCAACATCAATAGTTTCAGTTTTAACCCATCATAAATTTAACGCAGTCGATTTTAATGTAGTTAAAAGCTATGGTATTTTTGTAGTTGTAGGAGTTGTTTTAGGAACAATATTTGCTGCAACTTTTAAAACAAAATCTCTAGTACTTTTCTTTTCAATCGTAATATTTCTTTTAGGAATTTATTTACTTTTGATTAAAGAAAAAGAACAAAATGTAATATCTGAAATGAAAATATATTTAAAAATAATACTTGGTTCGATTGTTGGATTTATTTCAGCTATAACTGGTATTGGTGGTGCTGTCATGAATGTACCAATTCTTAAGTTTTTTGGTTATTCAATTAATAAAGCAATTGGTAGTGCAGCAGCAATTGGTTTTTTAATTGCATTGTTTGGAGCTACAGGTTTTTTTATTTCAGGAAGTTATTTAAAAACAAATTTACCTTTTAGTATTGGATTTTTAAATGTACCAGCCTTTTTAATCTTTATTCCTATTACGACTTTTATGGCAAGGATTGGAGCAAGAACAGTTCATAAAATTGATAAAAATAAAATTAGTAAACTTCTTGGTATTTTCTTACTAATCGTAGCAATTAAATTTTTCTATGAATATATAAAATTATAAATATGTCATTTAAATTACATAAGAAATTTTTAAAATCATCACATCATTTATTGGATTTAAAACTATGCACAGTAAGACTTCATGATAATTCCAAATTTCCATGGATCATGTTAATTCCAAAGAGAAAAAATATTAATGATATAACTGATCTTAATTCCAAAGATCAAATGCTTCTTATGAAAGAAATAGTTTTTTCAAGTAAAGTAATGAAGAAATTATTTAAAACTTCAAAACTGAATGTTGAAAAAGTTGGTAACATAGTTCCTCAATTACATATTCATATTATTGCAAGATACAAAAAAGATAATTCTTGGCCTTTGTCAGTTTGGGTTGTTAAAGGTAAACCATATTCGGCTAAAGCTTTAAAAGAAGTTGTAAATAAAATTAGGATAGCTTTTAAATAGAAAGAGGTGACTTCAGTCTCCCTCCATCACCTCATTTAAATAATTACCTGATTCTTGGTTAATAACTAAGCACGTTTTGATTGAATCTTTGTCTTATTGTATAACTTTACTGAAGTATTTTTTTTTCACAGAATTTAGAAGCAAACTCAGTATCTTTATAGATATCTTCTGGTTTTTGTTTAAATACAGCATCCAACTCCTCATCGGAAAATTTTTTGCTTAATTTATCAACCGTACATTGGCAGTAGGATTTAGCTTTATCTGCACCCAAATACTGTTTGGAGTTTTGATAACACCCAATATACAATTGTTGTTTATTTTGCTCACTTAAAGCGTGACTTTTTAAGGGTATTAATAAAAATAGAATTAAAATTGGCTTAAATTTTCTGATCATATTCACCAACTTTTCCAGTTTTTTGAAGCAAATCATCAATAAAATCAAAGATTTTCTTCTTTCTATCATCTGATGTTGGGCTTTCTGTAACGATCACTAATGACGGTTTATTTGATGAAGCTCTTATCAATCCCCAAGAACCATCCTCAAAAGAAAATCTTACTCCATTAACCGTTAATACTTCAGTTATTATTTGATCATCAATTATAGTTTTATTATTCTTAATTTCCTCAACTTGATTAACTAGTTCTTCAACTACCTGATATTTTTCTTCATCTTTACAAAAAGGGGCCATAGTTGGTGTTTGGTAGGTATTAGGTAATTCATTAATGATTTCGCTCATTTTTTTATTTTGATTATCTAATAAATGGCAAACATGAATCGCTGAATTAATTCCATCATCATAACCATAACCTAAAGGCTGATTAAAAAAGAAATGACCACTTTTTTCAAACCCTGCTAAGGCTTTTTCGGTATTAACTTTTCTTTTAATATGAGAATGTCCTGTTTTCCAATAAATAGTTTCACAATTATTTTCTAATAGGACCTTATCTTTTGAATATAACCCTGTTGATTTTACATCTACAATGAATTTAGAATTTTTATGTTTTGTAGATAAGTTTCTTGCAATTAGTAAACCAATTTTGTCAGAAAATATTTCATTTCCTTCATTATCAATAACACCAACTCTATCTCCATCACCGTCAAAACCAAAACCAATATCTGCATTATTATCTTTTACAGCTTTAGCAATAGCATGTAACATTTCTAAGTCTTCAGGATTTGGATTATACTTTGGAAAAGTCCAATCTAAATTACAATCAAGCTCTATAACCTCGCAACCAATACCTCTCAATATATCTGGAGCGAAAACACCTGCTGTACCGTTTCCACAAGCAACAACAGCTTTTAGTTTCTTATTAATCTTATTACCGTTAATTAAATCATTTTTATAAACTTGTTGAAAATTTTCTATTTGTTTTTCAGCTCCTTCACCATTTGAAAATTTTTCATTTAATGTGATATCTTTTAATTCTTTCATTTCTTCGGGCGCATGAGTTAATCCTTTTTTGATACCCATTTTTACACCGGTCCATCCATTTTCATTATGACTTGCTGTAACCATTGCAACAGCGTCTGCATCTAAATTGAATTGTGCAAAATAAACCATTGGAGATAAAGAAAGACCTACATCTTCAATATAACATCCTGTTGAAATTAAACCTTTTTTGAGAGCACTTTTTATTTCTTCACTGTAAGATCTATAATCGTGTCCAACGATTACTCTTGGACTCTCTTTTTGTGTATGTTTTTTTATTTGAGTTCCTAGACCTTTACCAAGATTCGTGATTCCACCCTTGCTTATGTCCTTTTCATACAACCAGCGAGCGTCATATTCTCTAAAACCATAGGGATCAATTTTAATAATTTGATTCATCTGTTAATTACTTACTCTTTTTTAAATTTTTTTATTGTAAAATATTTTGTCGCGTTCTATAAATGTTCTGTTGATTAATTGTTTATATGGTATATCAACATAAAACGCATACAACATATAGTTGTTTTCGTCACAATAACAAAATATAGTATTAATTATGAATAAGATTCTATCACAAGCCCTTAAGAAAGCTGTCTCTGAATATAATCCAGAAGTAAAAGAAGTTTCAAAAGGAAGTAGACCTGATCTCTTTTCTTTAAGCACTGAAACAGAACTTTTTCAAAATGAAAAAGGAATCATAATTAAGATTGATAGATCGAAAGATGCAAACTTAACTGATTTTGGCAAAGCAACTTTAAAAGATAGATACCTTGGACATAACGAATCTTTTCAAGATTTATTTGCACGTGTTGCAAGCTCATATGCAGATGACAATTTACATGCACAAAGAATTTATAATTACATAAGTAACCTTTGGTTCATGCCAGCAACACCAGTTTTATCAAATGGTGGAACTAAAAGAGGTTTGCCTATTTCATGTTTTTTAAATGAAGCATCAGACAGCCTAGGTGGAATTCTTGATCTTTGGAGTGAAAACGTTTGGTTAGCTGCAAAGGGTGGAGGTATAGGAAGTTACTGGGGTAATCTTAGATCTATTGGTGAGAAAATTGGAAAAGTTGGAAAAACTTCAGGAATAATTCCTTTTATTAAAGTTATGGATTCTTTGACAATGGCAATTAGCCAAGGTTCTTTAAGAAGAGGATCTGCTGCTTGTTATTTACCGGTTGATCATCCTGAAATAGAAGAATTTATTGAAATGAGAAGACCTACAGGTGGTGATCCTAATAGAAAAGCTTTAAACTTGCATCACGGTGTTTTACTTTCAGACGCTTTCATGAGAGCTGTTGAAACTGATGAACAATGGGCGCTAAAAAGTCCTGCAGATGGTACGGTTCAACAAACCATATCTGCTAGAAATTTATGGATAAGATTATTAACAGCAAGAATTGAAACAGGTGAGCCTTATATTATTTATATTGATACAGTTAATAGATTAATTCCACAACATCACAAACTTGCTAACCTAACTGTTAAGACATCAAACCTATGTAGTGAAATAACTTTACCAACAGGCATTGATAAAGATGGACGAGATAGAACAGCTGTTTGTTGCTTATCATCACTTAATTTAGAAAAGTACGATGAGTGGAAAGATGATCCAGATATGATCAGTGATGTAATGAGATTTTTAGATAATGTTTTAACTGATTTTATTAAAAAAGCTCCTGACCAATTTAAAGATGCAAAATATTCTGCGGAAAGAGAAAGAAGTGTTGGATTGGGTGTAATGGGTTTTCATTCGTTCTTACAAAAAAACAGAATTCCACTAGAGTCTGTAATGGCAAAATCGTGGAATAAAAAAATATTTAAACAAATTGATGAGCAAGTTAATAAAGCCTCAAAAGATTTAGCTGAAGAAAGAGGTGCTTGTCCTGATGCTGCAGAGTATGGATATCAAGAGAGGTTTTCAAATAAAACAGCAATTGCTCCAACAGCATCAATTTCTATTATTTGTGGTGGTGCATCACCAGGGGTAGAGCCAGTTGCAGCTAATAGCTATACACATAAAACTTTGTCAGGTTCATTTAATGTTAGAAACAGATACCTAGAAGAAATATTAGAAAGTCATGGTAAAAATGATGATGAAACTTGGTCAACTATAACAACAAATCAGGGCTCAGTATCTCATCTAGATTTTTTAACTGATTTAGAAAAAGATGTATTTAAAACTGCATTTGAATTAAATCAAAAATGGATTATTGAGTTAAGTGGAGACAGAACACCCTACATATCTCAGGCTCAATCAGTAAATTTATTTTTACCTGCCGATGTTCACAAAAGAGAATTACACCAAATTCATTTTGATGCTTGGAAGAAAGGCTTAAAGAGTCTTTATTACTGTAGATCAAAATCAATTCAAAGAGCTGAAAATATCAATGATGCAAAATCAACAGATGTTTTAGCCAATGTTTATAAAAACAAAGCAACTAAAACTGAAGAACCAGAATACGAGGAGTGCCTATCATGTCAGTAGCAGAAAAAATAAAACAAGAAATTATTCAACCACAAAAAAATAACAATGGATTACTTGTAGGTAATCCAGTTTACAAACCATTTAGATACCCATGGTGTTATGATGCATGGTTAACTCAACAACGAATTCACTGGTTACCTGAAGAAGTTCCACTTGGTGATGATGTTAGAGATTGGCAAAAAAATTTAAGTGCTTCTGAAAAAAATTTATTAACTCAAATTTTTAGATTTTTTACACAAGCTGATGTTGAGGTAAGTAACTGCTACATTAGACATTACATGAATGTGTTTAAACCAACTGAGGTTTTGATGATGATGTCAGCTTTTGCTTCAATGGAGACAGTTCATATCGCAGCTTATTCACATTTGCTTGATACAATTGGAATGCCAGAATCTGAATACTCAGCTTTCATGAAATACAAAGAGATGAAAGATAAGTATGATTACATGCAAGGCTTTGATGTTAAATCAAACCATGATATTGCAAAAACAATAGCAGTATTTAGTGCGTTTACTGAAGGACTTCAGTTGTTTGCAAGTTTTGCAATTCTTTTAAATTTTCCAAGACATAATAAGATGAAAGGAATGGGTCAGATTGTTACTTGGTCTGTTAGAGATGAAACTCTTCATTGCAACTCTATGATAAGATTGTTTAAAGATTTTATTAAAGAAAACCCTGAAACTTGGACACCAGAACTTAAAAAGGAACTTTATCAAGCTTGCAGAACGATCATTGAGCATGAAGATGCTTTTATTGATTTAGCTTTTGAAATGGGTCCAATGGAAGGTTTGACTGGACAAGAAGTTAAAGATTATATTAGATTTATTGCTAATAGAAGACTTGATCAATTAGGATTAGATCCAATTTATGATGTTCAGAAAAATCCATTAACTTGGTTAGATACGATGCTTAACGCTGTTGAGCATATGAATTTCTTTGAAGGTCGTGCTACAGAATATTCTAAAGCATCAACTCAAGGTACTTGGACAGAAGCTTTTAGTTAATTTTAATAATTATCTTTGATTTAATTGCATTACAGTTCGGTGCTTGCTACCTTTGTACTTAGCAAGTGGTCGAATAAGTTTGTTGGCAGCATGCTGCTCCATTATATGAGCTGACCATCCTGTAATTCTTGAAATTACAAAGATAGGTGTAAAGAAATCTGTATCAAAACCCATTAAATGATAAGTAGGACCAGTAGGGTAGTCTACATTTGGATGAATATTCTTTTTCTTAATCATCACTTTTTCAACTATGTCGTAGATTTTCTCAAAAATTTTATCTTTTTTAATTTTAGCAACTTTTCCAAAATATTCTCTCATAGTTGGAACTCTTGAGTCTCCAGATTTATAAACTCTGTGACCAAATCCCATCACCACTTCTTTATTTTTTAGAGCATTGTTAATCCATTTTAATGCATTTTCAGGTTTTTTAATTTTTCTCATCATGTGCATTACTTCTTCATTAGCACCACCATGTAATGGACCTTTTAAACTTGCTATAGCTCCTGTTATAGCACCATGAATATCAGATAAACTACTGGTGATAGTTCTTGCGGTAAATGTTGAAACATTAAAACTGTGCTCAGCATATAAGATTAAAGATACATCAAATGCTTTAACAATTTCTTTTTGTGGAACTTTTCCAAAACACATATAGAAAAAGTTTTCAGCAAATGACAAATCTTTTTTTGGTTTTATAATTTTTTGTCCTTTTCTAATTCTATAAAATGCAGCTAAAGCAGTAGGAGTTTTTGCAAAAATTCTTAAAGCTTTTCTCATATTAGCTTCTGGCGTAGAGTTTGATGTTTCTTTGTCTTCTAGACCCATTACACTAACAGCTGTTCTTGCAACATCCATAGGATGAGATTTTTTTGGCATATGTTTAATTATCTCATACAAATTTTTAGATAATTCTCTGTTATTTTTTTCTTCTTTTTCAAAATATTTTAATTGAATTGAATTTGGAAGATCTTTATTTAAAATTAAATAAGCAACTTCTTCAAATCTACAGTACTCACATAAATCTTGAGCAGCATAACCTCTATAAGTAAGAGAATTAATTTCAGGCATTACTTTTGAAACTTCTGTTTCATCAACCACAATCCCTAATAAACCTTTTTTAATTTCATCACTCATTAATCATGTCCTTCCGTACTAAAGTTATAAATTTTTTCATCAAGTGAGTTGTATTTTTCATACTCAACTAACTCATAAAGTCTTTTTCTAGTTTGCATTTTATCAATAATATTATTCTGATGTCCATTTGCATAAATGTCCTTTAATCCATCTTCTACATTTTTCATTGCTAATCGTTGCGTAGTAACAGGGTAAATTACTATATTATATCCAAAATTCTCTAATTCTTTGTAATTGAAAAGTTTTGATTTTCCAAACTCAGTCATATTAGCTAACAAGTAGCAGGAAAGTTCTTTTCTCACTTTTTCAAAATCTTTTTCATCTTGTAATGCTTCTGGAAATATAATTTCAGCTCCTGCATCAATGTAAGCCTTACATCTATCAATCATTTTATCAATTCCTTCAACGCCTTTAGCATCTGATCTTGCAATTATTTTAAAATTACTATCTTTTTTAGCAGCAACACATTCTTTAATTTTACCAACCATAGCTTCTGTTGAAATTAATTCTTTATTATCAAGATGACCGCATCTCTTTCTTTCAATTTGATCTTCTAAATGTACGGCTGCAATTCCAAATTCTTCAAAAGTTTCAATAGTTTCTTTACAAGACTTAAAGCCGGTATCTATATCAACGATTGTTGGTAAGTTTGTAACTCTTGAAATTAAATATGATCTAGTGCTAACATCTTGGAGTGTTGTTAGACCAATATCTGGAAATCCTAAATCATTAGCCATTACTCCACCTGATACGTAGACTGCATCATAACCAATCTCTTCAATTAATTTAGCAGTTAAGGGGTTGTAGGCACCAGGTACTCTTAATATTTTATTTGATTTTAATTTATCAACAAAATCTATTCTTTTTTGACTTGGTTCTTTTTCAACAAAATGCACTAAAAAATTCCTTTTTTTAAATTTCTTTCTAAATTACTTTTTTTAATTTCTATATTTAGTTTATCTAATTGACCTGATTTTAGATTTTTTAAATTTTGAACCATTTTTAAGAAACGATTACTCTCTCTTTTATCAATAATACCTTCAGTTAATGTTAAAAACTTATTAATATAATTTTGTCTTTTAAATGGTCTAGCTCCATAAGGATGAGCATCTGCTCTATCAAGTTGTTCAATAATTTTTTTACCATTATTTAAAGTAACAACCACTTTAGCTCCAAAAGATTTTTTCATAGGATTTGGATCGTGATATTTTTTAGTCCATTTCTTATCTTCGTAAGTGGTAATTGATTTCCAAATTTTAATTGTACTTTTTTTATTTGCTCTTGCTTTTGTATAAGATTTAACATGATGCCAATCTCCATCTTCTAGTGCTACTGCAAAAATATACATAATTGAGTGATCAAGTGTTTCTCTACTAGCGTTAGGATCCATCTTCTGTGGATCATTGGCACCAGTTCCAATTACATAATGAGTATGGTGGCTAGTAAATATATCAATTTTTTTAATTTGATTTAGGTTTGGTATTTTTGTTTTTAGCTTTTTAGCTAAATCAATTAATGCTTGCGATTGATATTCTGCTGAATATTCTTTTGTGTATGTCTCAAGGATAGCTTTTTTTGCTTCTCCTTTTTTTGGAAGGGGGACTTTGTAATTAGCTTTTTTTCCATCTAATATTCTTGCAATAACACTGTCTTCACCTTCATATATTGGGCTAGGCGCCCCTTCACCACGCATAGTTCTATCAACTGCTTCGATTGCAAGCTTTCCTGCATGTGCTGGTGCATAAGCTTTCCAACTTGAAATTTCTCCTTTTCTCGATTGTCTAGTTGAAATAGTTGTATGAAGAGCTTGTTGTACAGCTTGATATATGGTTTCAGTATTAAGTTTAAGCATTGAGCCTAAACCTGCTGCAACACTTGGTCCTAAATGAGCTATATGATCTACTTTATGTTTATGTAAACAAATTCCTTTAACTAAATTTACTTGGACTTCATAAGCTGTGATAATTCCACGTAATAAATCTAATCCACTTACTTTATTTTGTTGAGCTACAGCTAAAAGTGGAGGGATATTATCTCCCGGGTGACTGTAGTCAGCTGCTAAAAAAGTATCATGAAAATCAAGTTCTCTAACTGCAGTTCCATTTGACCATGCAGCCCACTCACAATCAAATTTAAGTTTTGAATTTACACCAAATAAAGTTGCTCCATTTTTTCTAGAATGTTTTAAAGCCATTTCCCTTGAAGAAATAACTGGTCTTCTATTTAAAGAAGGTATAGCAACAGAAGCATTATCAATAACTCTATTGATTACCATTTCAATTGCGTCTTTATTTAATTTTGCATTATCACTTGCAATTTCAGCTATCTTCCAAGCAAGTTGTTTTTTTTTAGGAAGATTAATTTTAGATGGATAAACTTTTACTGTATGTAATAACAAAATAACTCCTTAATAGTGATTTTGTTTTAATAGTTAAAAAAAATTAATCAATATTAAAGATATTTTGTTATAATTTTTTCAATACCAATAAAGTCTTTTATGAGGTGATTATGATATATTTCAGTTGTATTTTTTTCTGTATATCCATTTTCTAACAAAATAACTGGTATCTCTGCAGCTTTAGCTGCATTCGCGTCAGTTTCACTATCACCAATCATGACAGTCTTTTTTATATCTCCATCCAAAATTTCAACCACATTTGTAAGATGTCTTGGATCTGGCTTGCAATAATCAAAAGTATCTGAACCAGCAACGTATTCAAAAAAATCATAAATACCAATTTTTTTTAAAAGATCATTAGATAGATATTCTTGTTTATTTGTACAAACAGCCATTGATATGTTTTGTTCTTTGCACCAAATTAAAAAATCTTTAACACCTGTGATTAGCGTACTTTCGTTTTTAATATTCTTGCCATAATAGTCCACAAACTCTTTAATCATTTCATCTTTTATTTTTTCATCTAAAACTTTACTAAATTCTTTTTTTGCTTGCCCCCATATAGATCTTCCAATTAAAGCTCCAGCACCTTTACCAACCAAATTTCTGATATCTTCAGTTGATTTAGTGGGGTAACCAAATTTTCTCATGACATGGTTATGAGCCAACATTAAATCTGGAGCTGTATCAACGAGAGTTCCATCCAAATCGAATAAAATTGTAAATTTTTGCTTCATTAATTAGTTTTTTAAAGAAATATTATGTGAATTAATTAAGCCTTATTCTTAATATAAAGCATTTTAAAATGAAAGAATTAAATTTACAAAAAATTCAAATCAAACTTCGAAATAAGTTTTTAAACAGTGGTGTTAAAATGCCTGGGCCTGAAACGATTTTTTTTTCGAATGATACTAAAATTGGAAAAAATGTAACTATAGAGCCTTATGTTGTTATAGGAAAAAATGTTAAAATAGGAAACAACGTTATCATAAAATCCTTTTCTCATTTAGAGTCATGTAAAATTGAAAACAAAGTTGAAATTGGCCCTTACGCCAGAATTAGACCCGATACTATTTTGAAAGAAGGATCAAAAATTGGAAACTTTGTTGAAGTTAAAAAAAGTATTGTTGGAAAAAAATCAAAGGTAAATCATTTATCTTATATCGGAGATAGTGAAATTGGAAAATCTGTAAATATAGGAGCCGGAACAATTACATGTAATTATGATGGAGTTAAAAAAAGTAAAACAAAAATTAAAGATAATGTTTTTGTAGGTTCAAATTCATCTTTGGTTGCTCCATTAACTATAGAAAAAGAAAGTATCATTGGTGCTGGTTCAGTAATTACTAAAAATGTAAAAAAGCAATCTTTAGCATTAACTAGATCGTCACAAACAGAAATAAAAAATTATAAACGAAAATAATATATGTGTGGAATAATAGGTATTTCTAGTAATAAATCGGTATCAAGCAGTATTATTAATTCTCTTAAAAAATTAGAATATAGGGGATATGACTCTGCTGGTATTGCAACATTATCCGATGGCCTTATAAATGAAGTTAAATCTGAAGGTAGAGTAGAAAATTTAGAAAATAATTTTGATTTAAAAAATCTTTCAGGAAATATTGGTATTGGACATGTTAGATGGGCAACTCATGGTATACCAAATAGTGTGAATGCTCACCCACATTCATCAGAAAATGTGTCAGTAGTCCATAACGGAATAATTGAAAATTCAACATTATTAAAAAAATATTTACTATCAAAAGGGCATAAGTTTAAATCTCAAACAGATACCGAGGTAATAGTTCATTTAATAACAGAAAATCTTAAAACATCAGAATTGCAAGAGGCTATAACAAAAACATTAAAACAACTTCATGGTAGTTTTGCCTTAGGAATAATATTTAAAGATATGCCTGATTTAATAATAGGTGCAAGACGTGGCTCTCCTTTAGCTGTTGGATATGGTCCTAATGAAAATTATCTTGGATCAGACTCTTATGCTCTTAAATCAATGACAAACAAGATAACTTATTTAGATGATGGTGAATTTTGTTTTATTAAAAAAGATGAGATTTATTTTTTTAATGAAGATGGAATAAAGATAAATAAAAAAGTATTAGAACTTTCTTCTGATCAACAAAATTATGATAAAGGTGATTTTAAACATTTTATGGCTAAAGAAATTGAGGAACAGCCACAAACTTTGAAAACAGGTATTAAAGAATATGTAGATAGTATTAAAAACGAAATTAATATTTACAATTTTCCTTGGAAAATAGATGAAATTAAATCTATTATGCTCATTGGTTGTGGTACAGCTTATCACTCTTGCTTAATGGCCAAATATTGGTTTGAGGAACTTACAACTTTAGATGTAAATATTGATATTGCATCAGAGTTTAGATACCGAAAAAATAGATTTAAAAAAGATACTTTATATATCTTTGTATCTCAATCAGGTGAAACAGCTGACACTTATGCTGCTTTAGATCTTTGTAATAAAAATGATATGAAAACTTGCTCTGTTGTTAATGTAATTGAAAGCTCTATTGCAAGAGACTCAAATTTTGTATTACCAATTCATTGTGGTCCTGAAATAGGTGTTGCATCAACTAAAGCATTTTTAGGTCAAATACTTGTTTTATATATTTTATCGTTAAAGCTATCATCATTAAGAAAAGAAATTGACAACATTGACTATCAACAAAAAATTAAAGATCTTAAAAATTTACCAAAATTAATCGAGAAAACATTATTAATTGATAATGATATTCAGGCCATAGCGTCAACATTTAACGAAGCAAAAGGATCAATGTTTTTAGGTAGAGGTTTTTCTTATCCAATTGCACTTGAAGGTGCTTTAAAACTAAAAGAACTTTCTTATGTTCATGCAGAAGGGTATCCAGCTGGCGAAATGAAGCATGGACCTTTAGCATTAATTGAAGAAGGTATGCCTGTTGTAGTTTTAGCTCCAAGAGATAATTATTATAAGAAAACGATTTCAAACATGCAGGAAGTTGTAGCAAGAGGTGCCAAAGTTTTATTAATTACAAATAAAAGCAAAGATGAAATTGTATCTGAAAATATTTGGGAAAAGATTGAGGTTGAAACAACTAATGATGATTTACTTCCATTTCTTTTAACTATTCCGCTGCAAAAACTTGCTTATTACTCGGCCCTTAAAAAAGGTTATGATATAGATAAACCAAGAAATTTAGCTAAATCAGTTACAGTAGAATAAATTTGTATTTTTATTTATCAAAATTATTAGCACCTTTATTAAATCCAACTAATTTATTATTTATTTTTTGAATTTAAAATCAAAAATTAAATTTAAATTAATTTCAAATATAGTTCTAATATTAGTATTATTATTATCTTTTTTTCCTTTTGGAAATTTAGGTTTAAGATATTTAGAGAAAGATTATATTTTACAAGATAAGTTTTATAAAGTTGATAATATCATTGTCTTAGCTGGTTCAGAAATGATTGCTTCTACTGAAATTACAAAAAAACTATCTCTTAATAGCGGTTCGGAAAGACTAATCATTAGTGCAAAATTAGCTTTAGATTATCCAAATTCAAAAATATATTATTTAGGTGGTGATGGAAGATTAGTTAAGAGTAAATTCAATGAAGCAGACGTAGCTAAAATTTTTTATTCAAATATTCACTTTGACTTAAATAGAGTTATTTTTATTGATAATACTAGAAACACAATTGAAAACTTAAAAGCCTTTAAAAAAATTAACACTCTAAATCAATCTAATATCTTAATTACATCTGCCTTTCATATGAAGAGGTCAATGTTAATTGTAAAAGAATTAGACTTAAATATAAAGCCCTTCGCTGTTGATTTTAGATCTGTAAATAAATTTAACATTTTAAATTATTATCAAAGGTTAAATATTGCTGAAAACTGGCAATCTTTTAATATTTTTTTTTAGAGAAATAATTGGAATATTAGCTTTTAAGTTACTAAAATAATTTTAGTTAGTTGAATTTTATTTTATCTTTGTTAAAACAATCAGAAGTTGAATATGAAAAATTGGAAAAAAAATAGCTGGAGAAAGTATCCTGTAAAACACATACCTGAATATCCAAACAAAAAAGAATTGGATACGGTCTTAGATAAAATTGGAACTTTCCCCCCTTTAGTATTTGCGGGTGAGACTAGACACTTAAAAGATCAGCTTGCAGATGTAGTCGATGGTAAAGCATTTTTGCTTCAAGGAGGAGATTGTGCAGAAAGTTTTGCAGAATTTAATCCTGATAATATTAGAGATACATTTAAATTAATGTTGCAAATGTCGTTAGTTCTAACTTATTCAGCATCTTTACCAGTTGTAAAAGTTGGAAGAATAGCGGGTCAATTTTCAAAACCAAGAAGCTCACCTTTAGAGTCTAAAGATGGTGTGGAGCTTCCAAGTTATTTAGGTGACAATATTAATGGAATGGAATTTAATGAAAAATCAAGAGTTCCTGATCCAAAAAGATTGTTTAAGGCTTATTCTCAATCTGCAGCAACATTAAATCTTATTAGAGCTTTCTGTCATGGTGGTTTTGCGGATTTAAAGAATGTTCATAATTGGAACCTTGGATTTATTAAAAATAGCCCAACATTAAAGAGATTTAAAGATCTTGAAGATAAAATAGCAGATGCTTTAGCATTCATGGATGCTTGTGGGATTAATTCAGATTTTAATAGAAGATTAAAAACAGTTAATTTTTGGACTTCACATGAAGCATTGTTACTACCTTTTGAAGAGACGATGACCAGAACAGATTCAACGACAGGAGAAAATCATGATACTTCTGCTCACTTTGTTTGGATAGGAGATAGAACTAGACAGCTTGATGGTGGACATGTTGAATTTTGTAGAGGGATTAAAAACCCAATAGGTATTAAATGTGGGCCAACGTTAAAACCTGAAGATTTAATAAATCTTTGTAATAAAATTAATCCAACTAATGAAAAAGGTAAGATAACTTTGATTTCTAGATTTGGTGCTGACAATGTTTCGAAACATTTACCAAAATTGATTAGAGCAATTAAAAAAGAAGGTTTAAATGTAGTTTGGTCATGTGATCCTTGTCACGGCAATACAATAAAAGCTGCAACAGGATTTAAAACAAGACCTTTCAACAGTGTTTTAAAAGAAGTAAAAAATGTATTTGCTTGCCATCAAAGCGAAGGAAGTTACGCAGGTGGATTGCACATTGAAATGACTGGTCAAAATGTAACTGAATGTATTGGTGGAGCTCAAAAAATTTCAGAGAGAGATTTATCGTCTAGATATCATACTCATTGCGATCCAAGACTTAACGCAAATCAGGCCTTAGAATTAGCTTTTTTAATTTCTGATGAGATTAAAAAGAATAGCTCATATTCTAAAAATGCAGACAGAGCGGCATCTTAAAACATTGTAAAAGATACCAACTAACAATATTTTAAAATTATGAATGCTTCAGAAAAAGTAAACTTTATATCAAATTGGATTAAAGATTACGCAAACAACATGCCAAGTAAGGCACAATCATTAGTAATTGGAATTTCTGGAGGAATAGACTCTTCTGTTTCAAGCACTTTAAGTGCAATGACTGGTTTAAAGACAATTGTTTTATCGATGCCTATTAAACAAAAATCACAACAACATGATTTGAGTTTAAAACATCAAGAATGGTTAGTTAATAAATTTAATAATGTTGAAGCACATACAATAAATTTAGATGAATTATTTTCAACATTTTCATCAACTTTATCTAAATTTGATAATGAGCATGGTATGGCAAATTCTCGAGCAAGATTAAGAATGACTACTCTTTACCAAGTGGCAGCTGCTAACAAAGGTATAGTTGTTGGAACGGGCAATAAAGTAGAGGACTTTGGAGTAGGCTTTTATACAAAATACGGTGATGGTGGTGTTGATATATCTCCAATAGCTGATTGCAATAAAACAGAAGTGTGGGAGATAGGAAAAGAACTTGGAATTTTAAATGAAATAATTGAAGCAGCTCCAACAGATGGATTATGGGATGATGGACGAACTGATGAAGGTCAGCTTGGATTAGAATATCATGAGCTAGAAGAAGCTATGGATAATCCAAATTCATCCAATAGAGCTAAATACGAAACCATACGAAAACAAAATTTGCATAAAATGGAGCCCATTCCAGTCTGCAAAATTCCAAATTAATCAAATAGATTCACAAATCTATAAATTAAGTATATTTCTAAAATGATGAATAAAGATATTTTTTTAACAAATAATCTAAGTAACAAAAAAGAAAAATTTGTTCCAATAGATGAAAACAATGTAGGCATGTATGTTTGTGGTCCTACTGTTTATGATGACCCTCATATTGGTAACGCTAGACCGATAGTTATATTTGATATTCTTTTTAAAATACTTAAGAGTAAATTTTCATCAGTTACTTATGTGCGAAACATCACTGATGTAGATGATAAAATAATTAAATCATCTAATGAAAAAAAAATATCTATTTCAGATCTAACACAAACTGTAATTAAAGGTTTTGATGAAGATTGTAATTATTTAAACTGTGAAATCCCAACTGCGCAACCCAAAGCGACAGAACATATTGATTTAATGATTGAGATGATCTCTGAGTTAATCAAAAAAGATTTTGCTTATGAAAATAATAAACATGTTTATTTTGAAGTAAAAAAATTTGATGATTATGGTCAATTATCAAATAAAAAATTAGAAGAATTAATTGCAGGTTCTAGAATTGAAGTCAGCGATAACAAAAAAAACTCAGAAGATTTTGTGTTGTGGAAACCTTCTTTAGAAAATGAACCTTTTTGGGACTCTCCTTGGGGGAAAGGTAGACCTGGTTGGCATTTAGAATGCTCTGCAATGTCTAAGAAATTTTTAGGAAATGAATTTGATATCCATGGTGGAGGGATTGATTTAATTTTTCCGCATCATGAAAATGAAATTGCTCAATCAAGATGTGCAAATGACACTAAAGTTTTTGCCAATTATTGGTTGCACAATGCCTTTATTACTATGTCGAATGAAAAAATGGCAAAATCTCAGGGTAATATTTTAAAGATTAAAGATTTTAGAGGTAAAGTTAGTGGACAAGTTTTAAGATTAGCTTTAATCAGCGCCCACTATAAGCAACCATTAGATTGGAATGATAAATTGTTAGACGATTGTCAAAATACAATTGATAAATGGTATAATGCTTATTTGCCTTCCAACAAAGAATTAGAAGATGAAATTATTCAACCTTTATATGATGATATTAATACACCAGGTTACATTGCTAATTTACATAAACTTTATGATAAAGCGAATAAAGGAAATGATGTTGATAAACAAATATTTAATTCAGCATGTAATTTTATTGGTTTGCTTCAAGAAACTAAAGAAGAGTGGCTAGATTACAAAAAGGGAAAAATAGATATTTCAGAGACAGAAATTGAAAACAAAATAGAACTTAGAAATAAAGCTAGAGCAGATAAAAACTATGCAGAAGCTGATAATATTAGAGACTACCTTTTAGACAAAGGTGTTTTAATAGAAGATAAAGATGGTAAAACAATTTGGAAATTTAAATGAGCAAAGAAAAGCTATATATTTTTGACACGACATTAAGAGATGGGGCTCAAACTCAAGGGGTTGATTTTTCAATTGATGACAAAGAGAAAATTTCAAATTCACTAGATAATTTAGGTGTAGATTACATCGAAGGCGGTTGGCCTGGAGCTAACCCAACTGATACTGAGTTTTTTAACAAAGATCATGGTTTTAAAAATACAAAACTTACAGCCTTTGGAATGACCAAAAAATCAGAACATAGTGCTGAAAATGATCCAATGTTAGCATCATTAATTAATTCACAAAGTTCCTCTGTTTGTTTATTTGGAAAATCTTGGGATTTTCAAGTTGATGTGGCGCTTGGAATATCGAATGAAGAAAATTTAGAAAATATTAGCGAGAGTGCAAAACATATCGTTGGTTCAGGTAAAGAATTTATGTTTGATGCAGAGCATTTCTTTGATGGATATAAATCTAATCCAGATTATGCATTAAAGTGTTTAAAAGCTGCATACGATCAAGGTGCTAGATGGATTGTTTTATGTGACACCAATGGCGGAACTCTTCCACACGAAGTATTTAAAATTGTATCTGAAATTACAAAACATATCCCAGGAAAAAATTTAGGTATCCACGCTCATAATGATACAGAAAATGCAGTAGCAAATAGTTTAGCTGCAGTTCAAGCTGGTGTTAGACAGATTCAAGGAACTATTAATGGACTAGGGGAGAGATGCGGTAATGCAAATTTAATGTCTTTGATCCCGTCTTTATTTCTAAAAAAAGATTTTAGTGAAAAATTTGAATTAAATATTAAGCGAGAAAACTTAAAAAATTTAACTCAGTGCTCAAGGTTATTAGATGAATTATTGAATAGAAAACCTAATAAACATTTACCTTATGTGGGTGCTTCAGCTTTTTCACATAAAGGAGGTATGCATGTATCAGCAGTTCAAAAGGATCCAAAAACATACGAACATATTGACCCTGAAGAAGTAGGGAATTCAAGAAACATCGTAGTTTCAGATCAAGCTGGTCAATCTAATATAATGTCTAGATTAAAATCAATCGGTATCAAGATTGAAAAAAATGACCCAAAGATTAAAAAACTTTTGAGCGAAGTTAAAGATAGAGAATTTATTGGCTATAGTTATGATGGAGCAGATGCTTCATTTGAATTATTAGCTAGAAGATTAATGGGTGATATTCCAAGATATATTTTAATTAACGAATATGATGTAACAGTTAAAAAAGATAATACCGGTGAAATCATTTCAGTTGCAAAAGCACAATTAGAAGTTGATGGTCAAAAAATATTATGTGAAGGCCAAGGAAATGGTCCTGTCAATGCACTTGATAATGCGATTAGAAAAAATGTAAATAAACTTGCAAAATACTCAGAATATTTAAAAGACTTAAAATTAGTTGATTATAAAGTAAGAATTTTAAATACAGGTACTGAAGCGGTAACTAGAGTTTCAATTGAAAGCACAGATTCTAAAGGTGTTAACTGGTTCACTATAGGAGTTTCACCAAATATAATTGATGCATCATTCAAAGCATTAGTCGATAGTTTGGATTACAAGTTATTCAAAGATAAGGCTCCAGCTAGCCTATAAGATTTGTATTAATAATAATGTCAGCTAATAACATTACTTTTATTCTCCATAAACCTCAACTTTCAGAAAATATTGGTGCATGTGCAAGAGGAATGAAGAATTTTAACTTCCAAAAACTATCTGTTATTGATCCAAAACCAATTTTTCCAAACGATAAAATTTTAGCAACATCAGTTGGTGCAAAAAATGTTATTAATAAAAGTAAAGTTTTTGATAATCTAGAACCAGCGCTTAAAAATATAGATTATGTGATCGCAACATCAGCAAGATTTAGAAACAAAAACATAAAGCATATTCAATTAGAGGATTTAAAAAAAATAGATTTTACCAAAAAAGTAGCATTTCTTTTTGGATCTGAAGCATCCGGTTTGTCTAATAATGAGATTAGTTATGCAAATTATACGTTACAAATTCCAACTAATCCTGAATTTAAATCTCTAAATTTATCTCACAGTCTAATTATCATTGCTCAATATGTTTCAAGTATTGTGAAATCTAAGACTTCTGATTTTAAAAAGTCTAAAAAAGTTAAATCTGCTTCTAAAAAAGAGATACATTCAATGACCAATTTATGTATTCGAAATTTAGATGAAATAAACTTTTTTAAACCCAAGGAAAAGAAACCCATTATGTTAGAAAACTTGAGAAATATTTTCTATAAAATGGAGTTATCATCTAAAGAAACACGTATATTAGCCAGTGTATTTGCTAGTTTGGGTAAAAAACGTTGATTGACAAAATAGCCTGTAAGCTTATAAACCCCATTATCAAATGACAAAAAGATTAAACTCTAAACACAAAGTAGACAGAAGATTAAAGGCTAACCTTTGGGGAAGACCTAAAAGTCCTTTCAATAAAAGAGACTACGGACCTGGGCAACATGGACAGGGTAGAAAAGGAAAACTTTCTGATTATGGTACTCAATTACAAGCTAAGCAAAAATTAAAAGCTTACTACGGTAACATTAACGAGAGACAATTCAGAAATATTTACAAAAAGGCTGTGATGCTTAAAGGTGATACTGGTGAAAATTTAATTGGTTTATTAGAGAGAAGATTAGATGCAGTCATTTACAGAGCAAAATTTGCAACAACAGTATTTTCTTCAAGACAGTTGATTAACCATGGCCATGTTAGAGTAAATGGTAAAAAAGTTAATATTGGAAGTTACATAGTAAAAGAGGAAGACTCTATAGAGATTAGAGACAAATCTAAGCAACTTGCAATTATCGATATTGCGCTTGCAAGCAAAGAAAGAGAAACTCCAGAATATATTCAAATGGATGAGAAAAACAAAAAAGTTAAATTTGTAAGAACTCCTAAGTTTGAAGAAGTTCCATATCCAATAGTGATGGAACCAAACCTTGTAATTGAATATTACTCTAGATAAAATTAGAATTAATTTTTAGCCTTAAAATTTACACCTTTGGTTTCAAGCATTTTTGCTAATTCACCACTTTCATACATCTCTTTTACAATATCACAACCACCCACAAATTCTTTTTTAATATAAAGCTGAGGAATAGTTGGCCAGTCACTGAAGACTTTAATACCTTCTCTAATATTTTGATCTTCTAAAACATTTACACCTTGAAAATTAACTTCAAGAATTTTTAACATATTAGATACAGCCATAGAGAAACCACACTGAGGAGCATCAGGTGTTCCTTTCATAAATAAGCAAACTTCATTACTGTCAATATGATTTTGAATTAAACTTTTTGTATTGTCGTCCATTATTTTTCCTTTGTTTTAATTGCTAGGGCATGTAATTCATTTCCCATTTTACCCTTAAGAGAATTATATACCATTTTATGTTGTTCAATTTTGCTTTTACCTGAAAACTCTTTTGAAGTAACTGTTGCTGAATAATGATTACCATCACCAGCTAAATCTTGAATTTCAACAGTAGCATCAGACAATGCTTCTTTGATTAAACTCTCAATTTCTTTTAAATCCATTGCCATTATTTACTCATATAATTTGTTAGCCAATTTGTATTCGATGTTGATAATTCGTCAATTGATACTTTTGTCTTTTCATTAATGAATAATTGATCTTCATTAATCGTTCCAAGTTCATCATAATGAACAGCGTTTTTGTTTAAAATATCAGTCACTTTTTTAAGACTATCTTTACTAACTTCAATTATGTATCTGCCTTGATCTTCACCAAAGTAGTACTCAATTTCATTGATTAAATATTTTGGTTTTTTAAGATTAATCCCTTTATTTCCTTTAATACACATCTTTGAAACAGCAGTAATTATTCCTCCAATTGATACATCATGTGTACTTTTGATATGACCTGCATCAATTAACTTTAATACAGTTTCTCCATTATTTTTTTCATTAAATAAATTTACATCTGGTGGAGGACCATTTTTTTCATTTAATATATTTCTTGCAAGTAAACTCTGATCAATATGACCTTCAGTTTTACCAACAACTAGAACGACATTATCAACTTGTTTAAAATCCATGGTAATCATTTTTTTATAATCTTTTATTAAACCAACACCTCCAATAGATGGGGTAGGCTTAATCCCTTCTTCTTTGGTTTGATTATAAAAAGATACATTTCCTGAAACGACAGGGAATTTTAAATATGTTGCAGCTTCTCCAATACCTTGAACACACTCAACAAACTCTCCCATATTTTCTTCATTTTCAGGACTACCAAAATTTAAACAATTAGTAATGGCAACTGGTTTTGCTCCAACAGAAATTAAGTTTCTAAAACTTTCACAAACCACTTGTTTTCCACCAGTTAATGGATGTGCCCAACAATAGACTGCAGAACTATCAACTGATGCTGCTACTGCTTTATCAGTTCCATGAACACGAACAACTCCTGAGTCACCTCCTGGTTTTTGAATGGTATCTCCCATAACTGTGTGATCATACTGTTGCCAAATCCACTCTTTACTACAAACATTAGGATGAGATAAAATTTTCTTTAAAACATCTATAATTTTTAAATTTTTAAGATTTTCTTTTTTTATTTTATTTTTTTTAGGAAGTTTTGCTTTTTTCCATTTACGGTCATACATAGGTGAATTTTCAACCAAAGTATTAACCGGAATATCTGCCACTTGCTCATTATCAAAAAATAATTCAATTTTTTTAGAATTAGTTGTTTTACCAATTACAGCAAAATCTAAATTCCATTTATCAAATATCTTTTTAGCTTTTTCTTCTTTGCCGTTTTCAAGGACAATCAACATTCTTTCTTGGCTTTCAGATAGCATGATTTCATATGGGGTCATGTTTGCTTCTCTGCACGGAACTTTATTTAAATTAATTTCAATTCCAAGATTTCCTTTTGAAGCCATTTCGATACTTGATGACGTTAATCCTGCTGCACCCATATCTTGAATTGCAATAATTGAATCTCCTGCCATTAATTCAAGACATGCTTCGAGTAATAATTTTTCAGTAAATGGATCGCCAACTTGAACTGTTGGTTTTTTTTCTTCAATTTTTTCATCAAAACTAGCTGATGCCATACTCGCACCATGAATTCCGTCACGGCCTGTTTTTGAACCCACATAAATTACTGGCTTGTTTAATCCTGCTGCTTTTGAATAAAAAATCTTATCTTTTTTAACCAAACCTAAGGTCATAGCATTGACTAGAATGTTACCATTATAAGAACTATCAAAGTTTGTTTGACCAGCAATGGTTGGAACTCCCATACAATTTCCATAGCCACCAATACCGTGAACAACCCCTCGAAGTAAGTTTTTTGTTTTTTTATGCTGAGGTGAACCAAAATGAATAGAGTTCAAATTGGCGATCGGTCGAGCGCCCATTGTAAAAACATCTCTCATAATACCACCAACGCCAGTTGCAGCCCCTTGATAAGGTTCAATAAATGAAGGGTGGTTATGACTTTCAATTTTAAATACAATTGCATCATTATCGCCAATATCAACTACGCCAGCGTTCTCACCTGGACCTTGGATAACCTGCTTTCCTTTAGTTGGTAGTGTTTTTAAATGAAGTCTTGATGATTTGTATGAACAGTGCTCATTCCACATTGCAGAAAAGATGCCAAGTTCAGTAATATTTGGAGTTCTCTTAAGAAGCTCACAAATTTTAGCATACTCATCTTTTTTAAGACCATGATCTATGGCTATTTGTTCGTTTACAATCATTTAAGATTATTGATTAAATTATTAAAAAAAAGGGATCCATCTTCACCTGATAGAGAAGGGTCAATCATTCTTTCAGGGTGAGGCATCATTCCTAGAACATTTTTTTCTTTGTTAAAGATTCCTGCAATATTTTTAATAGATCCGTTAGGATTAAATTGCTCTTCAGTTTTACCGTTTTTATCGCAATAATTAATTGCAATTTGCTCGTTATCTTCAATTTCTTTTAATTGGTCTTTAGTACAAAAATAGTTTCCTTCATTATGAGCTATATGAAACTCTAAAACATCATTATCAATGTTTTTAAAGTAAGTATTTTTTTTATCTTTAATTTTAACAAAAACATTTTTACAAATAAATTCTAAGTATTTGTTTCTTAACAGGACACCTGGAACCAATCCTGTTTCAACTAAAATTTGAAAACCATTACAAATACCCATAACCATTCCACCAGAATTTGCAAAATTAATGACAGATTTCATAATTTTTGATTTTGATGCCATGCTTCCACATCTTAAATAATCACCATATGAAAACCCACCAGGTAAAACGACTAAATCACTTTTTGGAAGCTCAACATCATCGTGCCAAACCATTTTATTTTTAAAACCAAATTTTTTAAGAGCAACATCCATGTCTCTATCACAATTTGATCCTGGAAATGTAATGACGGATGATTTCATTAATTATTGTACATCAATAATTTTATAATTTTCAATAACAAGATTAGCTAAAAGTTTTTTGCACATTTCTTCAACTTTATCTTTAGCTTTTTTGGGATCACTTTCTTTGGTATCGATTTCAAAATACTTTCCTTGTCTTACTTCGTTAATATCGTTAAAGCCCATTCCATCTAAAGTTTGATGAATAACTTTACCTTGGGGATCTAGCACATCTTTTTTAAGTGTTATAATTACAGAAATTTTCATTTACGCTTCCTTTTAACTGAAGATAATTTTGTAACATTAACTGCTGAGACGTTAGATTGCTCGTGAAGTATCCCCAGTCTTTTTGCAACCTCGGTATATGCCGGAATAAGATCGCCTAAATTTTTTCTAAATCTGTCTTTATCTAGTTTTTTGTCTGTTATACTATCCCAAAGTCTGCAAGTATCAGGGCTAATTTCATCAGCTAATATAACCTCATCTTTATCGTTAACTTTTAGTCTTCCAAATTCTAATTTAAAATCTATCAATTTAATTCCAACGCCTCTAAACATGCCAATCATAAAGTCATTAATTCTTAAAATCATTTTTTTTACTTTTTCGATTTCTTTTTTCGTCGCCCAATCAAAAGCTAAGATATGTTCTTCTGCTATTAACGGGTCTCCTAATTTGTCATCTTTTAAGCAATATTCAATTAATGGTTCTTTTAAAACTGTGCCATCTTCAATACCTAATCTTTTAGTAATTGATCCAGTTGCAACATTTCTCACGATAAATTCAATCGGGATAATTTCAACTAACTTAATTACCTGTTCTCTCATATTAAGTCTTTTAACTAAATGATTTTTAATTCCAATTTGTGATAAATTTGAAAGGATATGTTCTGAAATTCTATTATTTAAAACACCTTTGCCTTCAATTACAGATTTTTTTTGATTGTTAAATGCTGTTGCATCGTCTTTAAAATATTGAATAACTAAATTTTTATCATTTGTTGCATAAATGATTTTAGCTTTACCTTCGTATAGTTTTTTACCTTTTTTCATTATTTAAAAACTCTTCTAAAGATGAAATTCACATTTTTAAAGTGTTTTGCATAACTAAATATAGATTTTAATTTTTTAGGAGTAATTTTACTCATAATTAACTTATCAGAACTTATCACATCAAATAAATCTAGGTTTTCAGCAAAACATTTTTTAGCATAATTTTGAACCATTTTATAAGATTGTTCTCTACTTAATCCAGATTTTGTTAACTCTAGCATTACTTCTTGAGAGAAAATTAAGCCTTTTGTAATATTTAAATTCTCCAACATCTTTTTAGGGTAAACTATCATATTGTCTAAAATGTTAGTTAATCTAACTAATGCAAAATCAGTTGTGATATTGGCATCAGGTCCAATGTTTCTTTCAACACTTGAATGTGAAATATCTCTTTCATGCCATAGGGCAATATTTTCTAAAGCAGGAATTACAGCACTTCTAACCATTCTAGAAAGCCCAGTTAAGTTTTCACTTAATATTGGATTTTTTTTATGAGGCATAGCTGAAGAACCTTTTTGATTTTTAGAAAAGTATTCTTGCATTTCATAGACTTCAGTTCTTTGTAAGTGTCTAATCTCAACTGCAACTCTCTCAATTGATCCAGCAATAATTCCCAATACTGAAAAATAAAAAGCATGTCTATCCCTTGGTATTACTTGTGTTGAAATTGGTTCAACTTTTAAGCCTAGTTTTTTAGCAACATAGCTTTCAACTCTTGGATCAATGTTAGCAAATGTTCCAACAGCTCCTGAAATTGCACAAGTTGATACTTCATTAATTGCATCAACAAATCTTTTTCTATTTCTCTTAAATTCTTCGTAAAACGAAGCCAATTTTAATCCAAAAGTAATGGGTTCTGCGTGAATACCGTGACTTCTTCCCATGCACGGTGTGAATTTGTATTTCTTAGCTTGTTTTTTAAGAACTTTTAAAATTTGATCTAGGTCTTTTAGGATTATTTTACCTGATTGAACCATTTGGATATTAAAACTTGTATCCAATACATCCGAAGAAGTCATACCTTGGTGAAGATATCTAGCTTTAATTCCTGCTTTTTCAGTCACAGAAGTTAAAAAGGCTATAACGTCGTGTTTAACCTCAGACTCTATTTTATGAATTCTGCTTACATTGATTTTAGCTTTTTTTCTTACAACTGAGGCGACACCTTTTGGAATTTGAGCAAGTTTTTCCATAGCCTCAGCAGCTGCAACTTCGACATCTAGCCAAATTTTATATTTATTTTCTTCTGACCAAATGTCAGTTAATTCTTTTCGCGAGTATCTTTTAATCATTAATTATAAGTATGGGGGCTTTAAATAACCTTTAGCAGATTCTGTAAAGATTTCATAACCATTTTCAGTAATTCCTAATGTATGTTCAAATTGTGCTGATAAAGATTTATCTTTTGTAACAGCAGTCCAGCCATCATTTAACATTTTAACATCGTATTTACCTGTATTAATCATAGGTTCAATTGTAAAAGTCATTCCGGGTCTTAAATCCATTCCAGAGTTTTTACTTCCATAATGAAGAATATTAGGAGGCTCATGAAATGTTGTGCTTATACCATGACCACAAAAATCTCTTACAACAGAAAAACCTTTGTCTTCAACGAATGATTGAATTTCATATCCTATATCTCCTAATCGAATTCCAGGTTTTAAAATCTTTATAGCTCTCATCATAGATTCGTAAGTTGTATCAATTAGATTATTTAGTTTGACCGACGTGTTTCCAATTGAAAACATTCGACTCGTATCTCCATAATGCTCATCTACGATAGCGGTTACATCAACATTAATTGCATCTCCATCTTTTAGCACTCTGTCAGATGGAATACCGTGGCACACAACATGATTTAAAGATGTACATAAAGATTTAGTAAAACCTCTATAGTAAAGAGGGGCAGAGTATCCACCGTTATCTCTAATAAATTCATAACCTAATTTATCAATATAATCTGTTGAGACACCTTCTTTAATGTTGTCAGTTAACATATCTAAAGTTTGAGCCGCTAGTTTTCCAGCAACTCTCATTTTTTCAAATTTTTCTTTATAATCAGTCATCAATAATTTTTAATTTCTTATCAATAAAAATTTTTTTAGAACTTATATTACATCTATAAGCTAAAAAGTTAACACCTGCTTTTTTAGCTATTAAATAATTATTATAATATTCTTTATCTATATCTTTAGCTATTTTGAACTTTTCCATATTCTGGATTTGAACTAAAAATAATAAGTAGCTTTTATAACCTTTTTTTATTGCATCAATAAGAGTGATTAGGTGTTTGGTCCCACGTGCTGTCACAGCATCTGGAAACTCAGCTGTGTCTTTATTTCTAAAAAGGGTAACATTTTTAACTTCTACAAAGCTCTTTTGTTTATTTTTCTCAATTAAAAAATCAAATCTAGTTTCTTTATTGAAAAATACCTCTGGTTTAATTAGATCACAATTTTTAAGTTCTTTAATAAGATTATTTTCTAAAGCGTGTTGAGCTATTCTGTTAGCCATGTGGGTATTAACACCAACTAGGTTTTTTCTAGTCTTAATAATTTCAAGTCCGTATTTAAGTTTTCTTTTAGGATCATTATTAGGAAGCATATAGACATCATTTCCTTCATCTAAAAGACCCTTCATCGATCCTGTGTTAGGACAATGTGCAGTAACTACTTCTTTTGTTAATTGAACATCAGTAAAAAAACGTTTGTAACGTTTGATTAATTTGCCTTTTATTAAAGACTTGGTAAATTCCATTTCTAAATTATACATTTAAAATGCCAAAAAACACAAAAGTTAATGCCGCAATATTAATAATAGGTAATGAAATTTTATCTGGCAGAACTCAAGACACCAACACTTCAACTTTAGCAACTTGGCTAAATTCAATTGGGGTTAAAGTGGGAGAGGTTAGAGTTATCCCAGACATTGAAAAGACAATAGTCGATACACTTAATTTATTAAAGACAAATTACGATTATGTTTTTACAACAGGTGGCATTGGTCCAACCCACGATGATATTACTGCTGAATCTGTTTCAAAAGCATTTAGATTAAAATATGAAATACACAAAGAGGCATATAAAATTTTAGAAGCTTACTATAAGCCAGGTGAATTTAATGAAGGTAGACAAAAGATGGTCTGGATGCCAGAAAATGCAAATTTAATTTTAAATCCGACAAGTGGTGCCCCGGGTTTTAGTGTTAAAAATGTGTTCTGTTTACCAGGTGTTCCGTCTATTTTAAAATCAATGTTAGGGGGATTAACTAATAGAATTGTTGGAGGTAAGCCTATTTTAAGTTTAACTATAAGCTTAAGAACAGTTGAAAGCGAAATTGCCGACTCTTTAACTAAAGTGCAAAATGATAACCAAGATGTAGAAATTGGAAGCTATCCTTTTTTTCAAGCTGGAAAGTTAGGAGTTTCAATAGTAGTTAGATCTGAAGATCAATTAAAAATTGATAATTGTAACTTTCAAATTTTAAAATTTGTTAATGAAAAAAATATAGAAGTTGTGGATCGTTAAATGCTTTATTTTGCTTATGGCAGTAATTTAAATCATTTTCAAATGAAAAGAAGATGTAAGGATAGTGTTTATTTAAAAAAGATAAATCTAAAAAATTTTAGACTAACTTTTAGAAGCAAATATAGAGCAGCAGATATAGAGCCTAAAAAAAATTCAATTGTACCTGGTGGATTATTTGAAATTTCAAAAAATGATGAAAAAAAATTAGATGTTTATGAGGATTTTCCTGTTTTATATAAAAAATATTATTTTAGTTATTATGGAAAGAAAGTAATGACTTATACAATGGTAAAGAAATCACCCTTTAAATTTCCTACTGAACGTTATTTAAATATTGTAAAAAGAGGGTACAAAGATTGCAAACTTGACTATAAGTTTTTAGAAAAAAGTTTAAAAGGATAATTTGGTGATAAATAAATCTAAAAAAAATAATCCAAAATTTTCCATAATAGTTGGGGCTTATAATACAAAAAAATTTTTGAAATTAACATTATTGTCTGTCTTATCTCAAAGTTATAGAGACTTTGAGCTAATTATTGTTGATGATGGATCAACTGATGGAACAGATAAGTTAATAAAAGAATTTGCATTAAAAGATGATCGTATCAGAGCTTTTTATTTTAAAAAAAATAGCGGAAAAGATGCGGTACCAAAAAATTTTGGTATCCATAAAGCTAAAGGACAATATATCTGTTTTGTTGACTCTGATGATCTATGGCATAAAGAAAAACTTCTTAAACAAAATAAGATTTTAAAAAATGATACAATAATGGTTTGTACCTCATGTAGATATATTGATGAAAAAGGTAAAAATTCTAATAGTTTTTTCATGCATTATTTTAGAAAATTTTTACAATTAAAATTTTTCAGCAAAGGTTTGACAAGTTTTTTCATGTATAATCCAGTTATATTTTCATCTGTCATGATTAAAACATCAGTTATGAAAAGATACATGTTAAATGAAAAATTAGAATATGTAGGTATAATTGATTTAGAGTTATGGTTAAGACTTTTTAAAGATAAAAAAAAACACATTATTTTTATAAATGAAGATCTTGTTCAGATTCGTAGGCGACATAATAGTTTAAATAGAAATTACGTAAGAGCTTCTGTAAGAACAATGTATTGTGTAACTAAACACTTTTTGGATAAAAAAAATTTTAAATATTTTAATATTTTTTTGATAGGAATAGCTTTAAAAGTTTTCAAATCATTTTTAATAACCAGCTATAATGCTTTAAAAAGAATTTCATTATCTTTATTATTTTTAACTGTTTCTTTTTATTTTATTATCTTTTATTCTCCTTTATTTTGGTATTTAGGAAAATCATTACTTTATTTCGATCAGTTTAAAAAATCACATAATCATGAAAATATAGTTGTATTTAGTGGGCATGGTGACACTAGCTATTATAATATGACTTATCAGTATCGTTATAAAGATATTATAAATATAACATCTGATAAAGATAAAACAGAAAATATTTTTATTCTAGGGAGACTGCAGGAAATTCCAGAGCAAAGAATTATTAAAAAATTATTAATAGCTGATGGATATGATGAAAATAAAATACAAATAATTTATGAAGAATTTAGCAATACTAGTAAAAACATCGACAATATTAGCAAAATCTTAAAAGATAAAAATATTAACGAAATTATTTTTATTACATCACCATACCACACCAAGAGAGCTAAATTACTCTGGTCAAAAAAAACTGATATTAATGTAAAAATTTTAAAAAGTTTTAATTGGCC
>JAOJAE010000060.1 GCA_028227525.1 Candidatus Pelagibacter sp.
TTGAAATTAAATAAATGACTACTTTAAATAAAAAAGAAATTGAAGCTTTGTTGCCACATAGAGAACCCATGTTATTAATTGAAGAGCTACATGATATTAAGAAATTAACCTCAGCTATTGGTGTTGTTAATGTTAAAAAAGATAGTTTTTTTGTACAAGGTCATTTTCCTGGTCAACCTGTAATGCCAGGTGTCCTTATAGTTGAAGCTTTTGGTCAAACAGCTGCTGCTCTTACAGCACATGGCATTGATAAAGAAACCTATGAAAATAAACTTGTTTTTTTGATGGGTGTTGAAAAAGCTCGTTTTAGAAATCCTGTAATTCCAGATTGCAAACTTTTATTAAAAATTGAAGCAATAAGATCTCATGGTAGAGTCTGGAAATACAAAGGTGAAGCTTTCGTTAATGATAAAAAAATGGCAGATGCCATGTGGTCTGCTACAATTGTAGACAAGAAATAAATAGCAATAAATATTGATAACTCATTTTATTTTGCTTTGTTAAAAGCAATCATGGTTAACCCTTTTTTTAAAAATAATGGTCCTTTTAAATTCAATGAAATATTAAAAGATTTAAATCTTGAGTTTGATGAAAAAAATAAAGATTTAAGTATTGTTGATATTAAAGATTTACAGAATTCTGAAAAAAATGAAATCACCTTTTTTCATTCAAAAAAATATAAATTAGCTGCAAACAATACTAAAGCTTCTTTTTGTATAACATCTCAAAATTTAATAGAGGAATTGCCAAAAAGCTGTTTGCCTATAATTGTAGATAATGTCTTAGTTTCAACATCTATTATTACTGCTAAATTTTATCCTGGTTCAATCAATGATAATTTTGATATCACTGTAGAAGATATTAATAACACTAAATTTAATGATACAGTTAATTTTGGTAAAAACGTTTTAATTGGTCAAAATGTATCAATAGGTTCAAATTGTATGATTGGTCATAATACCATTATTGAAAAAAATGTTTCTATCGGAGAAAATTGTTGTATTGGTTCAAATACTATAATTAGAAATAGTTTAATTAAAAATAATGTAAAAATCTTAGATAATTGTGTAATAGGTAAACATGGGTTTGGTTTTTTTCCAATTAATAATCAAAACTTAAGATATCCACATATGGGAATTGTTTTAATTGAGGATAATTGTGAAATTGGATGTGGATCAACTATAGACAGAGGCTCAATGTCTAATACCATAATTGGAAAAAACACGTATTTAGATAATCAAATTCATATTGCTCATAATGTTAGAATAGGAGAAAATTCAATTATTGCAGGTCAGGTAGGAATTGCTGGAAGTTCTGTAATTGGGAATAATGTAAAAATTGGAGGGCAAGCAGGAATTTCAGGGCATCTAAAAATTGGTAATAATGTCGACATAGCTGGTGGTAGTGGTGTTATTAAAGATATACCCGATAACTCAAAAGTGATGGGTTACCCAGCCAAGAATATCAGAGAATTTTTGAAAGAAAATAGATGATAGATAAAACAGCAATTATAGATTCTAAAGCAAAAATTTCTTCAAATGTGAAAATTGGACCTTATTCTATAATTGGCCCAAATGTTGAAATAAATGAGAATTCAGAAATACAATCTCATGTAAGCATAATAGGTAATACTAAAATAGGTAAAAATAATAAAATATATCCTTTTTCATCAATTGGAAATGATCCACAAGACTTAAAGTTTAACGGTGAGGAGACAAGTCTTGAGATTGGAGATAATAATAAAATTAGAGAATATGTTACCATTAACCCAGGCACAAAAGGAGGTGGTGGATTAACTAAAATAGGTAACAACTGTTTATTTATGGTCTCTTCTCATATTGCACATGATTGTATGGTTGGAGATAATGTAATTTTGGCAAATAATGTTCCACTAGGAGGGCATGCTGAAATTGAAGACAACGTTATTATTGGGGGCAATTCTGCCGTTCAACAATTTACAAGAGTTGGTAGATTTGCAATGATTGGTGGCATGTGTGGTGTTGTGAGAGATATAATACCATATGGAATTGCTCATGGTAATAGAAGTGTATTACAAGGTTTAAATTTAAT
>JAOJAE010000061.1 GCA_028227525.1 Candidatus Pelagibacter sp.
GTCCCTTATAATGAAGGGTAAAGGTTTTAAAGTTCAGGGTAGTGATATTGCCAATAATAAAAATATTGAAAGATTAAAAAAAGAGAACATAAAGATTACAATTGGACATAAAAAACAAAATATAAATAAAGCCACTATTATCGTTGTTTCATCTGCTATAAAAAAAAATAATCCAGAACTAATAGAGGCAAAAAAAAAACAATTACCAATTTACAAAAGAGGAGAAATGCTTGCAAATATTGTTTCTCTTACAAAAAATATTGTAGTGGTTGGCTCTCATGGAAAAACAACCACAACATCATTAATAGCTTCAATTTTCCAAGAAACTAAAATAGATCCGACCATTATTAATGGAGGAGTAATAAATTCTATCAATAATTCAGCTAAACTAGGAAAAAGTGATTGGTCGATTTTAGAAGCTGATGAGTCCGATGGTAGTTTTGTCTATATTCCACCCACTTACTCAATAATTACTAATATAGATAGGGAACATATGGATTTTTATAGTTCCATGGATGAGTTGAATAAATATTTTACTAAGTTTGTAAACAAAGTTCCATCCTTTGGAAAATCTTTTATTTGTATTGATGATAAGAATAATAAAAATTTAATTAAGAAACTAAGTATTAAAAATTATTATACATATGGGACTGATCTAAAATCAAATTTCTGTATTAAAAATATCAAACAATCAAAAGACTATTCTGAGTTTGATTTAAAGATAATTTTACCAAATAAAAAAAACAGATTAATTAAAAAAATTAAGATTCCACTTTTAGGAATACATAATATTAGAAATTCAGTTGCAGCTTCAGCTTTGGCTATTACAGTTGGATTGACAGTTTCAAGTATTAAAAAAGGTTTAAAAAATTTTAAAGGAGTTCAAAGAAGATTTAACAAGATTTTTACATTTAATAAAGTCGACTTTTTTGATGATTACGCTCATCATCCAACTGAAATCAAAGTTGTCTTAGATGGGGTAAGTAGTGTTTATAAAGGTTATGAAAAAATATGTATTTTTCAACCACACAGAATATCAAGATTAAAAGATTTGAAAAAAGAATTTACTCATGCATTTAAGAATGCTGATAAAGTAATCTTGATGCCAATTTATACTGCAGGTGAAAAAATATCATTAGGTTTTAAATTTGAAAATTTTGCCAGAGAAATAATCAAAAACTCAAAAGTAAAACTATTTTTAGCAGATGATAGAATTCAATTAGCAAAATACATTAAAAATAATATTTATGGAAAAAAAATAGTTATTGGAATGGGTGCTGGAACTATCTCAACATGGATGAGAGAAATGTCCAAATATTTATCATGAGTATTAACCGAGATGATCTTTTGTTAGAATTTAATGAAAATGTAAAGTTTGATTATAATTTAAAAAAGAAGAATTGGTTTAACATAGGTGGAAATACTAAAATTTATTTTAAAGCAGAAAATTTAAGAGAATTAATTAAATTCCTAAAAATAACAGAGAATAGAGAGAAAATATTTGTTCTAGGTGGTGGATCAAATACTTTAATTACCGATAAAACTTATGATGGAGCTGTAATTAAGCTATCAAATAATTTTAATAATATCTCTTTTTTATCAGAAGATATAATTATCGCTGGAAGTTCTGTTAGTGATAAATCACTTTCAGAATTTGCAATGAATAATAGTTTGGGTGGATTTGAATTTTTATCTTGTATACCAGGTACAGTTGGGGGAGGTATAAAAATGAATGCAGGTTGTTTCAATAGAGAATTTAAAGATATTTTAATTTCAGTACAAGCTGTCAATAAATCAGGGCAGGTTATAACGATTCCAGCAAAAGAAATAAATTTTAGATATAGAGACAGTGGGTTATCTAACGATTTAATTTTTTTAAGTGCATCTTTTAAGGGTTTTAAAAAAAATTTAAATTTAATTAAGAATGAAATGACAAAATTAAAAGAAAAAAAAGAAAAAGCACAACCTACAAGAATTAAAACTAGTGGGAGTACTTTTAAAAATCCTTTAGATCAATCAGATAAAAAAGTTTGGCAATTAATAAAAGAATCAGTTCCT
>JAOJAE010000007.1 GCA_028227525.1 Candidatus Pelagibacter sp.
TTGACACCAATAAGCTGTTTATCAAAACCTTTTAAAAATAAATCTTTTCCAAGGGTTAATTGTGTATTTTTACCTTCACTTCCTTTAAAATCTTTTCCATCAACTGTTGCTTGATAATCTAATATTACTAAATCGCCCTCTTTTGCTTTTGTTTCAGGGCTAGCATCTTTAAAGCTAGGTTGATTTTTAGCTATCTCTTTAATTCTTTTATCTGTTTCGCTATCATCAATTTTAACAGAATATTGATCAAATTTTATACTTTCTATGGATTTGACTTCTACTTTAGGTAGCTCAGTTACTGATAAAACGTATTCTAATTCTTTATCTTCGCCGTATGTTTTTAAATCTAATTTTGGCTGACCCGCAGGTTTAATTTTATTTTCTTCTAAAGCTTTAGTTGAGGTTTCTTTTAATACTTTATCCAGAACCTCTCCAAATACAGCTTTACCAAATTGTCTTTTTAAAACTTCTTTTGGAACTTTGCCTGGTCTAAAACCTTTAAGATTAACTGTTCCCTTAATCTCCTCATATTTTTCATCCATATAAGAGTTCATAGTCTCTTTATCGATTAAAACTTTAAGATCTTTATTTAAGCCTTTTATATTTTCTACTGTAACTTTCATAATTTTTTAATGGTAGGGCGAAAAGGACTCGAACCTTCACATCCGAAAATATTGGTTCCTAAGACCAACGCGTCTACCAATTCCGCCATCGCCCCACAAATTACGAGGTTTTATATATTATTGAAACTATTTGTCCAATGACAATTAGTAAAAAATTAACTATTTATCAGCTATAATTTATACTAATTTTTTAAAAAATGATTATTTCACCGTGTATAAGTATTTGTAAGACTGATCCCTCAACAGGATATTGCTATGGATGTGGGCGGAACAATGAAGAGAAGAAAGCTTGGAAACTTGAAAATACAACTGAAGAGTGGAAAAAAAATAATTTAGAAGATATAAAAAAAAGACTTAGTGGATGGCAATTAGAAAGTTTTAATGAGTCTTATGAGCATAAAATTAATAATGGAATATCACTTTTCAAAAAGAGTTTAAAAAATGGATAAATCAACAATCGTAATTGTAATTTATATAATTGGTTTAATTTTTGGTGCACTAGTTTTAGATATGTGGAGTGCAAAAACTAGCCCTAAGGCTTTATTAGGAATTGGCTGGACAGCATTATTATTAATAGGTTTATTTCTAACTGAAAAAAAAGATAGTAGATAAATTTAATCTTTCTTTTTATTTATTTTTGGTAAAGTTTTTTTTTTTAAATTAAATCTACTATTAGTTATATTGCTTCTATGTTTTGCATAGGATTGTTTTTGAGCTTGTTTCATCGCTTTTTTTGAAGACATAATAATTTATCTTAGTACTCTATTTCAATTGTATCAATAACTTTAAGATTTTTATCTGAAACAACAATTTCACCGGATGAAGGTGCGTAATTTAAACTTTCAGAAATAACCACATAATGTGTAACAAACACTAAGTTTTTTTTACCATCCCAATTTTTAATAAATCTTTTTAATTTTTTCATTTGAAGATTTTTATTCTGAGCAAATTTTGCACTAAAAAATGAATTCAAAAAAAATTTTGTTTCAAACTTATTAAAAGCAATTAATGCTGTTTCTTTACACCTACACCACTCACTAGAATAAACTTTATTAATCGGAATATTGTTGCTCCTAAAAAAATAACCAATTTTATTAGCTTGTTCTCTACCTGTATCGCTTAAATTTCGTTGTGTTTTACAGTCATTTATTTCAAAATTATCAGGATCACCTCCACCAGGAGCATAAGCATGTCTAATAAAAATTAATTTTCCACCTTGTTTAAGTTCATTAATTAAATTCTGCTTTGAATCTGCTTTAATTGGTGAATTAATAGTTATAAATATTATTAATAAAAATTTTATAAACTTCATTAATGAGTATTAAATTTAAAAATCTTAATAACACAATTGTTAAATGTAAAAAATGTCCAAGATTGGTAAAATTTATAAAAAAAATTACCATTGAAAAAAGAAAGCAAAATATTAATGAAGTTTATTGGGGAAAACCAGTAACTGGTTTTGGAGACACTAATGCTAAACTTTTAATACTAGGTTTGGCTCCAGCTGCTCATGGAGGTACTAGAACAGGTAGAGCATTTACAGGTGATAAATCTGGGGAATTTCTGTTCAAATGTCTACATAAAGCAAAAATTGCCAATCAATCAACATCAGAAAATTTAAAAGATGGTCTTAAACTTAATTCTACCTATATCACTAACATTCTAAAATGTGTACCACCAGGTGATAAACCGCTTAATAAAGAACTTAATAACTGTTCTGAATATTTTGACCTTGAAATTTCTAATTTAAAAAAGTTAAAAATTATAATCACTTTAGGGAAAGTTGCTTTTGATAATTGTCTAAAATATTATAAAAAAAAATATAATCTAAGCAAAAAATTTAGTTTTAAACATGGTACATCTTATATTCTACCAGATAATATCGTCTTAATTCCTAGCTACCACCCAAGTCCTCGAAATGTAAATACAAAATTAATATCTCAAAGAATGATGGTAGATTTATTTAAAAAAGCAAAAATAATGTCTACAATTTAATACTGTCACAAAAATAAGGTTTAAAATTATCAAAAATTACTTCTGGGACTTTGACTGGTTTACCTTTGTCATTTACAAAAACCAAATGAACTTGGGCTTCCACTATTGTGGTTTCACCATTTGTTATAATTTGATTCATAAAAAAAGAAGTTTTGGTAACTGATTTTACAAAAGATCTAATTTTTAGCTCATCTTCTAACTTTGCAGATTTTTTATATTCGATATTGCATGATTTAACTATAATCAATGCACCAAATTTATCTTTTATTTGAAGATTACTTAGTCCTATTGTTGATAAAGCTTCCGTTCTAGCTCTTTCTAAATATTTAAGGTAATTAGCATAATAGACAACTCCACCAGCGTCAGTGTCTTCATAATAAACTTTTACATTGTGATAAAAATTTTCATGCATAAAAACATCCTATCAAAAAAAATAATATTTTTATATAAACTAAGATATAATTAATTGATGAAAATTTATATCATTTGGTTAATTGGAGTTGTTTTATGGAACTTTGGTTTTCCCAATGCAGCACCTATTGCAGATGTCATTGTTGCTATCCTCTTATCTTTCTTAAGTATTGGCCTAAAAAGATATTTAAAACTTAATTAATTTGCAGAAAAATAGATGTTTTGAAAATAGCTGACAGCTTTCATTTTTGAATTATCCGTATCAGACATAATTGCTAACCCATCTAATTGTTCTACATCTAAGTTATGAAATCTTTTAAAATCTTCTTTAACATTAGCTATTACCGTAACCCATTTATTTAAATTATCTTTGGTTGTTGCTAAAACATTATCGATTGATTTTTTTGTGTATGGGCTTGGCGAATTAAATCCAACTGAGCTATTACTAGAAAATACATAATTAATAGCTCTATTTGATAGTGGAGTTGCTCCTGTTTTTTTAATCACAAAAACACGCGCAGCAAAATCATGACCTTTTTTACTGTTTTCTATAATATTTGGTAAATCTTTTTCTACTTTCCATGTGATATTAATGAAAGGTGTCTCGTTTAAATCAATCTTAATTTCTTTTCCCAGACCAGAGGCCGCATTGTCTGCGACTGCTTTTAAAAAATTACCATTATCATTGGAGCCAACTGAGTATTTTGTTTTATTGTCTGCACCCCTAACCTTTCTAACCTCTAATTCTGATAGTTCTATCTCAGTAAATTCAAAAACTTTAACCTCTTTTGCGTTGGTTACCGATGTCAATAAAAGAAACAAACTTAAAATCTTTAGAAATGATTTCATAAATTAATAATATAAAACTTTATTTTCTTATCAATAATTAAGGTAATAAAATAATTTTAGGCGCAACGCAGGTACCTTCATGAATTTGTTTAAAGGCATTGTCGCCATTTTTTAACTCTCTAAACTCAATCCAATCTAAAGGTCCAATGTCCTTATTAGCAAGTATATTTAAAGTCTCTTCAAAATCTTTATTGGTATAACAATAAGTTCCGATTACAGTTACTTCTTGAAGTGTCATTTTTCTAAAATTAAAAGGTCCAGCAGGTTGAGTTAAGCCTATATGGATTATAGACCCTCCTGGTTTAACAACATCAATGGCTTGTTGCCTGGAAATTTCTAAGCCAACTGTATCAAAAACAATATCAAAATTATTGCTTTTAATCTCTTTATCATTTGGAGATACGAAATTTGCATCAAGATATTTAGAACATTCAGTAAGTCTTAACTTATTTGGATCAGATAATACTATATTTTTATTGCCTTTAATTTTTGACAATATCAAACCACATAATAAACCTATTGCTCCACCTCCTTGAATTAATGTCTTACATTCAGATAATGGTTTTTTTAAAGACTGTTCGCCAATTAAAACTGCATGCAAAGAAACTGCTGTTGGTTCAGCAACTGGTGCTTCATTTTTATCTAATCCATTTGGAATTTCATAAATATTTTGATCAGGAGTTGAAACATATTCAGCAAAAACTCCTTGTCTCTCTATTGGTCTATTCATTCCCAATATTATTCTATGAGGGCACAAATGTTCTCTTCCACTCGTACAATATTCACATTTTCCACATGTAATTAATGGATTTAAAACAACATCTTTACCTTTAAATTTTCCATTTTGAACTTCACCACTTACTTCATGACCTAGGATTAATGGTGGCACTCTTCTTTCATCATGACCATGGTAAGCATGCATATCAGATCCACATATACCTGAGGCATGAACTTTTAAAATACTTTCACCACTTACTTCAGATGGATTAACTTCATCTCTATAAACTAATTCTTGTGTTCCTGTATAAACTAATGCTTTCATATTATCTTTTTGCTAAGAGATAATATGTCAATGATGAAATAAAAGCACCTATAATCCATCCAAAGGATTGTAAAAACATTAAATTAGGATTCCAAATTGTAGAAGCAGAAAAAATAAAACCTATAAATATTGAGTAGCAACCCTTTATGTGCCATCCGTTAGAAAAATAATAAATACTATCTGCTGTTGTTGAATAAATATCTTTATTGCTAATAGATTGTGATTTAATTAAATAATAATCAGCCACCATGACACCGAATAGTGGGCCAAAAAATGATATAAAAGTATCAACAAATGACAAAATACCAATTTGACTTAATACTGTCAGCCAAAAAATACCAATGAAGAAACTAATAATTAATATTATGTAGCTAACTCTTTTCAAGTTTAAATAATTGGGCAAAAAATTAATAAGAGAATATTGAGATGGAATAAAATTAGCTACTAAATTAGTTGATGCAGATGAAATAATAATAAAAAAAATAGCAATTACTGTAATGAGTGTATTGTCAAATTTACCAATTATGTCAGTTGGATTGGTTAAAATTGAGCTTAAATCAAGAAATCTTAAATTTAAAAATACATCTGACCCAACAACTATAAAAACAGAAAAAACAGAAAAGATAATCAAATTAGCAATTAAACTTAAATTACCTTTTTTTAATTCATCTTCATTTTTAACATAGCGAGAAAAATCCCCAAAACTTACAATTATAATTGAAAAATATGCAAAAATTGAACCAGCAACTGTCAATAAAGCAAAAATATTATCATTAACTAAAAGATTTTTATAATCTAATAATTCATAAAATGCTTGTGAAGTAAGTTTTACATCGCTTAATAATACGCCAAAAAAAAATATGAGCATTCCTCCATAAACTGTAATAGCTGAATAATTAATTAATCTTTTATTGAAATTTATACCAATGCTAAACATTAGAGTTTGAAAAATAATAACAGTAGTAAATGAAATCCAATCAATAATATCAATACCAAGTATAAAAACTAAAAAAATGTCTTTGTTTAATAATGAACTATCAATAGAAAAAATTAAAATTCTAATCAGGTAACCAAAAGCTTTCGATAAAAAATATGTTTGAACACCAAACATAAAAATTCCAACCAAACCTCGCAATAAACCAAAATATTCTGCTCCTTTAAATCCTAATGAAGAACGCAATAATACTGTAAATGGTAAACCAAATTTCTGAGATGGTTTGCCTATTAAATTTGAAAAAAGATAAACAAAAAAAGATCCCAAAATAGTTCCAAAAAATACTACAAGTGTGTTTAAATCATAGACAATGTACAATGATGCAATCAAAGAAAATCCAATAACACTCTGGATATTTACACCCCAAAAACAAAACATATCTTTCCAATTCCAAGTTTTATAGTTAGGATTTACTGTAACTAGATCCCAATTAGAAAGTGAATATTTAACTTTTGGCTGATTCATTATTGAATAATAAACTAATTAACTATGATACAATATCTTTTTTTTAATAATTTATAAAAATTCCAAATGATTAATTTTTTTAAAAAAAATAGTGGTTATTTTGCAATGCTGCTTGCTGTAATTGGATTTGGTGCTGGACCTCCATTTGTAACTTTAGCACTTAAAGAATTCTATATTATAGATTTATTAGCAGTAAGATTTTTCATCGCTTTTTTATTAATGGTAATCTTTTGTCTTATAATGAGAGTAGACATCTCTATAAAACAAGTTGGATTAAAACCTTTTTTAATGGGTCTATTAAACCCATTTTTAGTAACTTTATCGTTTCATGTTGGGCTTTTATTAACAAGTCCAGTAAATGGAGTTGCTATAATAAGCACTCTGCCTCTTATTCAGCCATTTGTTGCAAGAATATTTTTAAAAGAACAAATTGAAATAAAAGTAATAATTGGTGCATTTATTACAGTAATAGGAACTTATCTTTTACTTACTAGTCAATCAAAATCAGGAGTTGGAAATTATTTAGGTGATTTGATAATTTTTTTAGGAATTTTGTGCGCATCCACTAATGAAGTTATCGGGAGACGTTTCATGCAAACAAAAGTCAATCAACTATCAGTTAATACTTTTCAATATTTTACAGGTTTTGTTTTATCTTTTTTAATACTGTTTATTATTTGGCCTAACTCTAGCTTTGATTACACTTATCATCTTGAATTTACACCTTCAGTAATAGCAGCTCTAACTTTGTCTTTTATTACTTTTGCTGCTTATTTATTTTACAATTATGCATTACGAAGAGTTCCAATTGGAAGAATTAGCCTAATGTATCCACTTACTGGACCAATTGGAGCAACATCAGCTTGGATTGTAATCGATGCAGAAATTACATTAAAGATTTTTATTTCACTGGCAATCATCCTAATAGGAACAATCATTCCATATATTAAAAGTACAAAATTTAGTTAAGGAGATGGGTACATCACACTTGGTAGCCAAAGAGCGATTTGAGGAAATATAATTATTAAAATTAAGCCCAGAACCTGAATAACCATAAACTGCATCATCCCGAGATAAATATCTTTTAGATCCCATTGAGGAACTACACCTTTTAAAAAATATGCAGATAAAGCTACCGGTGGTGAGAGCCATGCGGTCTGGAGATTGACAGCAACTAAAATTGCAAACCAAGTTAAATTAAATCCAAGCTCTTGAACTAACGGTAATAAAATAGGTAATACAATTAATACAATTGGAACCCATTCTAAAGGCCATCCTAGTAAAAAAATTACTGCCATCATAATAGCTAAAATCCAATATTTATTTATTTCTAATCCCAATAAATAATCAGTAAGTAATGATGGAGTTCCCAATTTTGAAAAGACTGCTCCAAAGAAATTTGATGCAGCAACCAAGAACATTATTAAAGCAGTTATCTCCAATGTTTTAATCATTGCTTCTTTAAAACCTTTGTATGTAAACCTCTTATAAGCAACAGCCAATAAAATAGAACCAAAAGCACCCATACCTGCGCCTTCTGTAGGAGTTGCTAATCCAAATAATATGCTACCTAGTGCAAAAAATACTAATGCTGCAGGTGGTACCAGTCCCATAAAAAATTCATACCAAACTTTTCCCATGTTTTTTGGTCTTTCGCTTGCAGGTAATACAGGTCCAAGTTTAGGGTTTAAATAACATCTTAATGTTGTGTAGCCAGCATATAAAGATGCTAACATTATTCCTGGAATAATTGCTGCTGCAAACAAATCAGTAACAGGAATTTCAAGTACAGGACCCATTACAACTAACATGATACTTGGAGGAATAAGTATTCCTAAAGTACCACCAGCACAAATTAAACCTGCTGATAGTCTTGTATCATAACCTGATCTAATCATTGTTTTACCAGCCATAATTCCTAAAATTGTAACTGAAGCTCCTACAATACCAGTTGCTGCTGCAAAGATTGTTGATACAAACATTACGGCATAAAATAATGCTCCTCTTGTTTTAGAAAGCATTAACTGGACTGAATTAAACAATCTTTCCATTAAACCAGCAGACTCCATTAATATTCCCATAAATATAAAGAGTGGGACAGCCACCAGAGTACTTTCGGTCATGATCATGTTGAATTGAAGTGTCATTAGGTAAAAAACTAATTTACCAAAACCCCAATAACCAAAAACAAGGCCTAAAAATATTAATGTGAATGAAATTGGAAAACCGATAAAAATTGCAAATAACATGCAACCAATCATTATAGCTCCAATTAATTCAGGACTGAAAAAATCCATTATGGCCATCTACCTTTCACAAATGCGTAATAACTTTTTAAAACTTCTGAAAAACCTTGAACTAATAGCAAAAATGCCCCTATAGGCATGCAGCTTTTTAGAGGCCACATTATAGGCATCCAAGTTGTATCCATTGCTCTTTGAATTCTCATCTTGCCACCAATACACTCCATTAATTCCGATCTTCCACAAATTGACGTGTAAGCGTAATCAAAACTAACCCAAAAAAATACAAGAAAACCTGGAAAGAAAAATAGTAGGTATAAAAATAAGTCTACTTTAGCTTGGTTTCTAATTTTCCAATTTCTGTATAAAAAATCAGCTCTAATGTGTATTCCTTTAGATAAAGTGTAAGCTGCTCCAAGCATAAAAAATGCCCCAGCCGACATTCTAGTTACGTCATATACCCATAAAGTTGGTCTATTAAAAAAATGTCGTCCTATAACCTCATAAACCATTGAAAAAATTAGAGGTACACAAATCCAGCAAATTATTTTGCCAGTAAGCAACATTTTTGCATCTATAAATTCTATTGTTTTTGCCATCCAAGGAACCATATCCTTAGGCATTTTTAAACTTGTTCTTCTTTCAGCAATCAGCTCATCGGTTATGTCTAAAGTTTCTTTTACTTTAGCTGCTGATTTTTTTTTGACCATAAGAAGATTTTTAATTTTATGATTAAATTAGATATTAATAAAAAGTGGGGATAAATCTACCCCCACTTTCAAATTTAAAATTTACTGTTGTTTAGCAAAAGCAGTTCCGATTGATGCATCAGATGTTTCCATTTGTGCAATAAAAGGTACTACGATTTTTGCGTGAGCAGTCATGTGGTCATATACTTTTTTGAAAAATGCATTCTCAGCAGCATTTTTCTTAATAGTAGCTTGTGCAGCATTCATGTACTCTGTGAAATAATCAGCAGGAGTGTCATGAAGTATAACGCCATGATTTTCAGTTAAATCAATAAGCGCTTTACCGTTTTCAACAGCTCTGTTTGTAATGTTTCTAGTGATCATCGCTTCAGATGCAACTTCCATTGCATATTTTTGATGGTCAGTTAGAGATTTATAAACATCACCGTTAATGTAAATGTCACCATTTACAACATTTTGGTGTAAACCTTGTAGGTAATAGTTTTTCAATACTTTTTGAAAACCAAATACAGAGTCAGGCTTTGGACAACACCACTCAGCAGCATCGATAGTTCCTTTTTCAAGAGCTGGTAAAATATCTCCACCACCCATTGAAACAGAAGCTACACCAATATCTTTGTAAGTTTGGCCAGGAATTCCTGGAGGAGTTCTGAATCTATATTTTCTAAAGTCAGCCATGCTGTTAATCGGTTCTTTGAACCAACCTAAAGCTTCTGGACCAGAAGATGCCATTACAAAACCTTTAACGTTCATCCCCATTTCATCCCATAATTGGTCGTAAAGTTCCATACCACCATTATCGAAATACCATGCTAACCAAGATTTAGTACTTAAACCAATACCACCACCCGCAACTGGCGAACCAAATAACATTGCAGCTGGGTGATAGTTAGACCAATAGTGAGTCCAAGCAGCACCACCATCAACAAGGCCTTTGTCAACAGCTTCTAAAGTTTCTTTTAAACCAACAACTTCACCTTTTGATAAAAGTTCAAATTTTAACTCACCTCGAGTTAATTTTGTTACTCTGTCAGTCCACATCTTAACGATTTGTCCATCGTAAGAAGTTTTTGGAAAAGTAAGTTGGATTTTTAATGTTTTAGCAGAAGCAGATCCAATTAAAGATACCGCAAATACTAAAGCTAAAATCATTGAAGTGATTTTTTTCATTATATTTCCCTCTCGTTAATTATTAAGTCTTAATAAGAGATGAAATTAACCTTATATTTACATAAATGTAAAACTTTTTATTTGATTTATTTAATTTTTTTCAACAAGTAGCTATTTCATATGGTATTTTTTTAATACCACTTTAGTTTAGAAAGTTTTTAATCTGTGCCTTTTGGATCAAAGGGATAATCCCAAGCATCACCGCCAATTTTTTTTGATATACCTGAATAATCTGTTTCACTATCACCATCTTCACAAAATTTTGAAAATATTTCTAAGGCTGCCTTACCAAGTGGAGTAGATGCATTAACAGATTTTGCAGCATCATTTGCAAGCTTTAAATCTTTGGTCATCATCGCTGCTGAAAAACCTGGTCGATACTTATTGTTAGAAGGAACACCTTCTGTAAGATTTGGTAATGGTGTGTAATTAGTCATAGCCCAATTATTTCCGGAAGCTTCTTTAATTATTGAGTGAACTTTTTTAACATCCATTTTTAATCTTTTGGCCAACATTAATGCTTCGGCTGATGCAATCATTGAAATTCCTAAAGACATATTGTTGCAAATTTTAACACCAACACCACTTCCTTGTTCACCTGCATGTAAAATTTTTTGACCCATTATATCAAACAAAGGTTTTGCAATAGCTACTGCCTCCTCTGTTCCACCTACTAAAAAATTTAATTTACCTATTCTTGCTCCCATCACTCCACCTGTAACTGGAGCATCAATCATATTAATTCCAATTTTTTTTGCTTCACTACCAAGGGCTAATGATGTTTCAATATCAATTGTCGAACAATCAATTATCAAACATTCTTTTGGAATTTTATTTAATATTCCATTTTCACCGAAATAAAGAGAACGAACATGTTTACCTTCAGGCAACATTGAAATTACTGTAGTCGCACCATCTAATAATTCTTCCATCGACTCTATTACATTAAGCCCTGAGTCTTTTGCTATTTTTATAACTTCTGGTGATACATCAAAAACTTTTACATTTTTTCCAGCGTCAACTAATTGTTTAGCCATAGGGTTACCCATGTTACCAACACCAATAAAAGCAATATGATTAGACATCTAAATTTGATTTCCCTCTATTAATTAATATTGTTTTGCTTTGCGTAAAATGATTCATCATACTGTCAAATGCGTACTCTTTTCCTAGTCCACTCATTTTAATTCCTCCATAGGAAACATTTGCTCTTGGAGCAACACATTGATTAACCTGAACAAATCCTGCTTCAATTTCATCAACAAATTGTAACGCTCTAGATAAGTCCTTAGTCCATAAAACTGCCGAAAGCCCAAATTGTGTATCATTTGCACTTTCCATAACTTCATCAAAACTTTTAAATGGAATAGCACATGCAACTGGGCCAAATACTTCTTCTTGGCAAACAGGAGAGCTTACAGGTAAACCTGAAAGCAAAGTTGGCTCATAATAAAAACCATCTTTATAGTCACCACCTTTTGATTGATTTCCACCATGTAAAATTTTTGTTGAAGAATTTTTCTTTGCAATATCCATATAATATAAGGTCCTTTTAAGCTGTTCTTCAGAGATAATTGCTCCAATATCAGATTTTTCATCTAACGCATTCCCCATTTTAAGTTTACTTAATTTTTCAACAGCTCCATTTAATACTTTGTCGTAAATTTTTTCATGAATATATACTCTTGAACCTGCCGTACATGCCTGACCTTGTCTCGTATATCTCATTCCGTCTATAACACCTGGAATTGCAATATCTAAATCAGCGTCACTCATTATAATGTTAGGATTTTTTCCACCTAACTCTAATGTAACAGGACATAACTTTGGAGCAGCTTTCATTGCAATGATTTTTCCAACTGAAAACGAACCAGTGAATGTTACTTTTCTAACTTTTTCATGTTGTATTAAAGTTTCACCACATTCTTCTCCGTAACCAGATATTACATTTAGAACTCCAGGAGGTAATTCTTGTTGAAGAATCTCACATAATAATAAAGCACAAAAAGGTGCTTGTTCAGCTGTTTTTAAAACGACAGTGTTGCCAGCAACTATTGCAGGTGCAACTTTTGCAACTGTTAAAAATAATGGAGCATTCCATGGAATAATTGCACAAACAACACCAATAGGATCTTTTGTTGTGTAATGGATTGTATTAGGAATATTTGGTGGATAATTTTCTCCTTTGATTTCACCAGCAAGTCCAGCAAACATATGTGTTAATTCAATTGAAGCAGCTGTTTCTGGTTTTGCCTGAGTTCTAAGAGCATTACCTGTATCCAAAGCTAATAAGGTTTCTATTTCTTCTCTTCTTTCCTCAAGTTTTCTTGCTGCAGCAGTCATCATTTTTCCACGTTCTCGTGCTGGAATTTTTTTCCATTTTTGAAAAGCAGTTTCAGCAGAACTTACTGCTATATCAACATCATCTTTACTGCATTGGGGTGCTTCTCCAATTTGTTCACCTGTGCTTGGATTTATAACTTTAATCTTATTAGATGATTTTGCAGAGGTTAAATTTCCATTTATTAAAATTTTATTTGATAATCGTTTTGCATTATTCAAAGACAATTCTAAATTTTTTTTTAGATCTTCACTCATTTAATTCTCTATCTCACCTTTTCTAGTTTTAGCTGCAAGCCAGCCACCATCTATTTTAATCTCTGACCCATTAATAAAATCAGCATCATCACTCGATAAAAATACTGCAGCTCCAGATATATCAGAAGGCACTCCCCATCGTCCAACAATAGTTTCTTTACCCCATGCCTCACCGTGCACAGGATCTTCAGCAAATTTTTGATTGAAGGGCGTTGATATTAGACCAGGGCAGATAGTGTTAACATTTATATTTTTTCCAGTTAAATCAACCGCTAAAGCTCTAGTTAAACCTAAAACACCTGTTTTAGCTGCAACATATGCAACTCTATCTGGTCTACCCATAAAACTTGCAATGGAGCCAAAATTAATAATTTTACCTTTACCATTTTTAATCATATGAGGAATAACAGATTTACAACAAAGATATGGTCCAGTTAGATTTACCGAAATCATTTCATCCCACTGTTTTTTTGTATGATCCAATATATTATTGATATGTCTAATACCCGCATTGTTAATTAAAATGTCAATTTTGCCAAATTTTTTAATAGCTGCTTCTGCCATTTGATTTACGCTATCTTCATTAGCAACATTAGTATCAACTACGATTGCATCACCTTTGTTTTCTATAATTTTTTTTTTAATATTTTCTGCACTTTCAATATCCTTTTCAGCTATAACTATTTTTGCTCCTTCTTTAGCTAACCTTAAAGAAATTTCTGCTCCTATACCCTTTCCTCCGCCAGTTATAATTGCAACTTTATTTTGTAGCTTCATTTAAATCCTTGTAATGATTATTTATATATTTGTGATGATTAAATATTACTTTATCACATCATCCAATAAATTAAGTTGTTAAAATAAATTATTTGATCAAATTTCTAGACTAGTATATAAAAAATACCATTATGAAATTCTCTCCTGTAGCAAACTCACTTAAATTAATCGGTGGAAAATGGAAGATAATGATTTTAGATAATTTGCTGTCTAAGAGTATGCGTTTTGGAAGATTAAAAAGATCATTAAACGGAATAACATCTCAAATGTTATCTAAACAATTGAAACAAATGGAAATAGATAAACTTATAAACAAAAAAATTTCAAAATCAGAAAACCTTAATACAGAATATTCTTTAACTGAATTCGGCAAATCAACAGCTCCTATAGTAAAATCTTTAATCATTTGGGGTAGTTTTAATAAAAGAAAAATAACTAAAATTATTGATGAAGATGAATTGGTATTTTCAGAATCTTCTTTTTTACAAGACAGAGTTATAGATTTATTCCATGATGAAATTAGATTAAAAAATCTTCAGAGAAAAAAATAAATTTAAATTAGTTATCTTTCTTATGAGAAACTAGTTTCCTGCCTTCTTTTAACCATTGTAGTATCCCTCCTTTAAAAACAGAAACATTTTTAAAACCAAGGTCTTCGGCGAAAGCATTACCAAGTATTGCTGCTGTTTCACCATCGTGACTAATAAAAACAATATCAATATTTTGAGACTCCTCAGCTGCTAGAGCTCTTACTTTATCCATTAAATATACATTAAATTTTCCATCTTTATTAAAAGCTGTTTCTTGAAAAGTCCCTTTTATCACTCCATTTTCCCATTGACTTTCCAATCTAATATCTAAAGCAACAGAATTATTATTAATTTTTTTAATTAACTCCTCTGAATCGATCATTTTATAATGTGGATCTAAAACATCTATAATTTCAAATTCAAATATCAAATCTGTATTTGGTGGAATAACATCACCACCACCTTTTTCTCCATAAGCTAATTCAGCTGGAATTTTAATTTTTCTTTTTGTTCCTTTGGTAGTTCCTATTATTCCTTGTTCAAAACCAGGAATTACTTCTTTCATTCCCATTTGAACAACTAAAGGTCTATCTTTACCTATATTAGTATCAAAAACTTCTCCACTTTCAAATGAGCCTGTGTACTCAATTTGAACCCAAGAGTGATAAATTATTTTTTTTCCATCTCCAGGCTTATCAGAAATTATTTCAATTTCGGCTGCTGTTAGATTGAAACAAATAAATAAGCTTATTATTAAGAAATATTTTTTCATAATTACTTTATTAAAAAATCTTTATATTGATTTTTTTCAACTTTATTACATATATTTCTATATCTAGGCAATCCACCAGGATAAGGAATAAAAACCTTTGGCTTACCTGGTATATTATCTCCCTTATACCATGAGATTTTAGCTTTCATAAAAAGTGACGCATCTGCTAATTTTTTAATTTCTTTACTCCATTTTTTTGCTGAATCTACAGTTGCTTCAATTGTTTTTTTATTCTTTTTGTTTAAGAAATTTAAACAATTTGTAATCCATTCAACATGTTGTTCTATTTGTACAGGTACATTGGTAAGAACTGAAGGGCTACCAGGACCTTGAATAATAAATAAATTTGGAAAATTTGGAATCATTAATCCAAGATATGTTTTAGGTGATTTACTCCAAAAATTTTTTAATTTAATTTTATTTTTTCCAACCAAATTTAAAGATAACAATGGGCCTGTTAAAGCATCATAGCCTGTTGCAAAGATTATCTTATCAAAATCAAAATTATCATTTTTTGTTTTTATTCCTTTTTTTGTAATTTTAACAATTGGATTTTTTTTTAAGTCAATCAATTCAACATTTTTTCTATTAAATGTTTCATAATAATTAGTGTTTAATGTAGGACGTTTAGAAGTAAATGGATGATCAAAATTTGTAAGGATCTTTGCTAATTTTTTATCTTTAACTGTATTTAATATTTTTTCTTTAATAAAGTCAGATGCTTTTTTGTTTGCTTTCAATTTTTTAGTTATATCTCCAAAACAAGCTCTAAATGACAAACTTCCTTTAAGCCAAGCTTTTTCAAAAATTTTATTTCTCTCAATTTTATTGAAATCAAAAACTGATCTAGTTGGAAAATTAAACGTATGCCCACCAGGTGTTTTTTTTATAAGATTCTTAATCTTTCTATAATTTTTTTGATAATTATTTATTATTTCTTTAGTTAATTTTTTATTTCTTGCAGGAATACTATAATTTGGGGTTCTTTGAAAAATAACTAATTTTTTTACTACTTTAGCTATTTCAGGTGCCACTTGTATTCCACTGGATCCCGTTCCTATTTGAGCAACAACTTGATCTTTAAGATTTACTTTTTGCTTTGGCCATCTACCAGTATGATAATATTTACCTTTAAATGTGTTTAATCCTTTGATGCTAGGTATATTGGCTGCTGAAAGAGAACCTACCGCACAAATAAGATATTTAGTTAAAAATACTTTATTTTTATTTGTTTTTAATTGCCATAATTTTTTATTTTCTAAATATTTGACTGAAACAATCTTATTATTAAATAAAATATTTTTTTTTAAATTTAATTTTTTTTCTACGTATTTTAAATATTTGAGAATTGTATTTTGTTTTGGAAATTTTTCTTTCCAAATCCAGTTTTTGTAAATTTTTTCTGAAAAAGTATAACCATATGTGTGACTTTCAGAGTCACACCTTGCGCCTGGGTATCTATTCCAATACCAAGTCCCCCCTATATCTGATCCTTCTTCGATAGCTAATGTTTTTAAATTTAACTCATCTCTACATTTATGAAGCTGATAAAGTCCAGAAATCCCTGCACCTATAATTATTGAGTCAAATTGTAACAATTTTACTTAGTATGATCTTGATAAATTTTATTTGAAGACTTGTCTATGCCGCTGACCAAGTGTAATTGTCTTTGTAGAGAATAACCAATTTTTTCCTCAATAACTTTGGCACCTTCATGATCGTAAAAAGATGTAGCTGGCATATATCTGTAAGTAAGCCCTGCTCTTCTTTTTCCAGAATTATTTGCTCTTGATCCGTGAAATAAATAAACATCATGCATAGAAAACATACCTGGTTTTAGAATTACAGATTTTGCCTGATCTCTAATTTCATCAATATTTTTAAGTGTCTGGTTTAAAGTAACATCGGTAGAGTCTAATGTATTATGTTCTGCCAGTTTTCTGTCTAAATGAGATCCAGGAATGTATTGTAGTGGGCCATTTTCTTCTGTTACCTCGTCTATAGATAGCCATACAGTTACCGACTCTAATGGCTTAATAGGCCAATACTCTCCATCTTGATGCCAAGGTGTTTCTTTACCATTTTTCTCTTTTTTACAAAACAATGAAGATCCCCAAAGAACTATATCATCACCAATTAATTGTTTTACCTCACTAATTATTTCTGGATACATTGCGAATTTAAGAAAATCGCTATCTCTTTCATATAACCCTGATACAAATTCAGTATTTTCATCTTTGTGATCATCCAAATATTTATCTAGAGCATTATTTAAATCTTTTACTTTATCATCTGATAAGCAAGTAGAACTCTTAACTAAACCATCTTTTTTATAAATTGACAGTTGGTTTTCTGAAAGCATAAAAAAAATTAACATATTAAAAAAAAAAAATCTATTTAAAATTAGATCTTTAATAAAAATTAATTTATAAAATTCAGATTAGAATTAATCTTAAAATTTAAAGTATTAAAAAAATACTAACAAAATATTATGGAAAACTTTGATTATATAATACTTGGAGCAGGCTCTGCTGGATGTGTACTTGCAAATAGATTATCAGAAAATCCAAGTAATAAAGTTTTACTAGTTGAAGCAGGTGGCAAAGACAATTATCCGTGGATTCATATTCCAGTAGGTTACTTTAAAACAATGCATAACCCAGACGTAGATTGGTGTTACAAAACTGAACCTGACGAAAGTATGAATGATATATCTATTAGATATCCGAGAGGCAAAACCTTGGGTGGAAGTTCTTCAATTAACGGTCTTTTATATGTAAGAGGACAACATAGAGATTATGATGTTTGGAGACAATTAGGGAATACTGGATGGAGTTGGGATGATGTTTTACCTTATTTTATTAAAGCTGAAAATCAAGAGAGAGGTAAAAGCGAATTTCATGGTGTTGGTGGTCCATTATCAGTTTCCGATCAAAGAATTCAATTGCCTCTTTTAAATGAATTTCAAAATGCAGCTGAAGAATTTGGTATCCCAAAAACGAAAGATTTTAATACTGGAGATAACCATGGTTGTGGATATTTTCAGGTTACAGAAAAAGATGGCTTTAGATGTAGTACAGCTGTTGGTTATTTAAATCCTATTAAAAGTAGAAAAAATTTAAAAATAATTACTAAAGCACACGTTAAAAAAATTAACTTTGAAAACAAAACAGCAAAAGATGTTGAATACTGGCAGGATAATGAACTAAAAAAAGTTAAAGCAAATAAAGAAATTATTTTATCTTCAGGTGCAATAGGATCTCCTCAAATACTACAAGTATCTGGTATTGGTAATTCAGATAAATTAAAAAACTTAGGTATTGATATGGTGCATGAACTAAAAGGAGTTGGAGAAAACTTGCAAGACCATTTGATGTTCAGGCCAATTTACAAAATTCATGGAATTAAATCTCTCAATAAAAAAGTGAATAGTTTGTTTGGTAATTTAATGATTGGATTAGAATATATCTTTAATAGAAGTGGACCTATGACTATGGGTGCAAGTCAATTATGTATGTTTGCCAAAAGTGATTCTTCTTTAGAGCTTCCTGATCTTCAGTGGCACGTCCAACCAATGAGTATGGATACATTGGGTGCAACTAAAAATCACGATTTTCACGCATTCACTCCTACAGTATCTAATGTTCGACCTTCTAGTAGGGGTCACGTTAGTATAGTAGACAAAGACTCAAGAACATATGCAAAAATAAAAATGAATTATCTTTCAACTGATGAAGATAGAAGAATAGCTGCAAAAGGATTAAAATTAACAAGAAAAATTGTATTAGAATCTGAAACTTTCAAGAAATACAGTCCTGAAGAATATAGACCAGGTATAAACATTAATGATGATGAAGAGTTAGTTAAAGAAGCATCTAATTATGCTCAAACTATTTTTCATCCTGTTGGCACATGTAAAATGGGTCAAGACGATATGGCAGTAGTTGATGAAAAATTAAAAGTTAAAGGAATAAAAAATCTTAGAGTAATAGATGCATCGATAATGCCCAACATAACTTCTGGTAACACTAATGCACCAACAATAATGATTGCAGAAAAAGGTGCAGATATGATACTAGAACACTAAATGTTTGCAGAATTAATTACACCTGAACAACTTACAATTTTAGGACAAATCATATTTATTGATTTAGTTCTTGCGGGAGATAACGCAATTATTATTGGAATGGTTGCTTCGAAATTTCCCGTAGAACAAAGAAAAAAAGTTATTTTTTGGGGCATTGGTGGTGCGGTAATTTTAAGAATAATCTTAACCATGTTAACTGCTTACCTCTTACAAATTACAGGTTTAAGATTGATCGGTGGATTATTGCTACTTTATATCATCTATAAACTTTATACGGATGTAATCAAAGGCCAATCTAACGAAGAAGATATAAAAGTAGATAATTCTAGTTTTATGAAGGCTATATGGACAGTTCTGCTTGCTGATTTTACAATGAGTTTAGATAACGTTTTGGGTGTTGCTGGAGCTGCAGGTGATCACTATGGACTATTAATATTTGGATTAGCATTATCAATAGTTTTGATGGCAACAGCTGCAAATTTAATTTCAAGATGGATTAAAGAGTACAAATGGATCGCATGGGCTGGATTACTAGCAATATTAGTTGTTGCTGTAGAGTTGATTTACACAGATATTAAAATATTATTTCTATAATGTATTTACAAAAGATTAATTTAAAAAATAAATATGCATTAGTAACTGGTGCAGGTAAAGGATTAGGAAAAGCTTGCTCAATTGCTTTAGCAGAAGCTGGTGCAACAGTTATAGCATTAAGCAGAACTCCATCTGATCTTGATAAATTAGAAAAGCAAATCAAAAAAATTAAAGGAAAAATTATTAAAGTTCCTTGTGATGTAATGGACTATGAAGATTTAAAAAAGAAGATAGATAAAATTAAAATTATAGATGTCTTGGTAAATAATGCAGGCACAAATATTCCAGAACCTTTTGAGAAAATTAAACAAAAAAGCATGAACTACTTGGTTGATCTTAATCTTAAAGCTGCTTTTAACGTTGCTCAACTTGTAGTTAAAAAAATGTTAAAAAATAAAAAAAGACCAGGCTCAATAATAAATATGTCTTCTCAATTAGGTCATGTTGGTATGAGTGGTAGAAATGTCTATAATATGACTAAATTTGGTATTGAGGGTCTAACTAAAGGAATGGGTGTTGAATTGGCAAAAAATGACATAAGAGTTAACACTGTTGCGCCAACATTTGTTGCAACACCAATGGTATTAAACTTCTTTAAAAATAAAAAATTTAAGAAATTAGCTTTAGATAATATTCCTATGGGAAAATTAGCAACAGAAAGTGATATAGCAACTACTGTTTGCTTCTTGGCTTCTTCAGCCTCTTCAATGATCACAGGTACATCAATAGTAATAGATGGCGGATGGACAGCAAAATAATTTATAGATTTTTCTTAGTATTATTTATTTTTACAACATCACAAGTAAACGCAATAGAATTTCAAGGAAAATTTATACAAGGTCATTTCATTTTAGGAAAAACTAATCCTGATGCAAAAATTTTAGTTGGCAAGAAAGAAGTGAAAATATCTAAAGATGGTTTTTTTGTTTTTGGAATTGATAGAGATAGAAAATTTGATCTAACTTTTTCGAAAACTTTAAATGGAAAAAAATCAATAATAACAAAAAAAGTTTTAAAGAGACAATACAATATACAAAGAATTGATGGACTTGCGGAGAGCAAAGTTACTCCACCAGAGTCAGTATATAAAAGAATTAAAAAAGAAAATAATGCAATAGGTGAAGCAAGAGCTATCAACTCTGATCTAATTTATTTTAAAGAAAAATTTATTATGCCAGTAGAAGGTATTATAAGCGGTGTCTATGGCAGTCAAAGAATTTTGAACGGTAAACCAAGATGGCCTCACTACGGTATAGATATAGCTGCAAAACAAGGAACAATGATCAAATCGTCTGGCACTGGTGTTGTTACAATGGCCGAAGATGATTTATATTACACTGGTGGAACAGTAATTATGGATCATGGCCATGGTATTTCAACAATATATTCTCACCTTGAAAATGTTTTAGTTTCAGTTGGAGATAGAATAAATCAAGGAGATATAATAGGCACTGTTGGATCAACTGGAAGATCAACTGGGCCCCATCTAGATTTTAGAATAAATTGGTTTCAAACAAGACTTGATCCTATGTCTGTATTAAAATAAAAAAGTTTAATGAAAAAAACATTAAAAGATAAAATTTCAGATAAATTAGTTAACGCTTTTTTAAAAAATAAGATTATTTCAGCGATACCTAAAAAATTTACAAAAAAACTTACTGAAGCAGACAAATTTAGAAAACTGTGTGAAAGTAAAATTAAAGAACCAGTAATTGGATATAAAGCTGGTGGAACCGGTATTCCTTTATTGAAAAAATTGAATGAAAAAGAACCTTTTTATGCTTCAGTTTATGCAAGAAATTTTTTAAAAAGCGGTAAACGTGTTAAAATAAATAAATCAACTTTAGGGATTGAGCTTGAAGTTTGTTATTTAATTAAAAAGTCTTTTTTTTCTTCAAAAGGATCAATTACAAGCAAGAATGTTACTAAATTCATATCTCATATGGCTCCATGTATTGAGGTAGTTGGTTATAGACAAAAAAGAAAAGGAATAACCTCTTTTGGAGATCTATGTAGTGATTTTGGTGGAAATGTTAAGTTTCTAATTGGTCAAAAGAAAAAATATAAGAGAATTAATATTGAAAATTTAAAAGCAAATATTTCAAACAAAAAAGTTAAGCAAAGCGTTAATGGAAATACTAATGCTGTATACATTAACCCACTTAACTCTTTAAGATTTGTTCTAAATAAAGTTAAAAAGGATAAAGTTGATTTGGGAAGAGATTTTTATGTATTTACGGGCTCTACGGTGGGTGTGGTTCCTATTCTTGGTAAAGGTTTATACACAGGTAAAATTGACAAATTAGGCTCAGTAAAAGCAATCATTTCTTAATGGCTCTTCATTTTAGTAAAGAAGAATTTTCTAAAAGAAAACAAGATGTTTTAAAATCTATGAAAGAGCAAAATTTAGATGCTCTTTTAATGTTCAGACAAGAGTCAATGTATTGGCTTACGGGTTACGATACATTTGGATATGTTTTTTTTCAAACTTTAGTCTTAGATCAAAAAGGAAATGTAGTTTTATTAACTCGTGCACCTGACTTAAGACAAGCTCAAAATACATCAAATATTCAAGATATAAGAATTTGGGTAGACAAAGATGGAATAAACCCAACAGATGATCTTAAAATAATATTAGATGAACTTGATCTAAAAAATAAAAAAATAGGTATTGAATATGAAGCTTATGGAATGACAGGACGTAACGCTTTAAGATTAAATAAATCCTTAGAAAATTATTGTAACGTTGATGATCAATCTGAACTGATAACAAAACTAAGAGTTATAAAATCTAATGAAGAATTAGTATATGTAAAACAAGCTGCTGAGTTGGCAGATAGAGCTTTGGATGAAGCTTGGAAATATGCAAAGGCTGGAACTAATGAAGCAAAAATTTTAGCTGAAATGCAAAGAGCAGTTCTTGAGGGTGGTGGTGATTATCCTGCTAATGAATATATTATAGGCTCAGGTGATAATGCTTTACTTTGTAGATACCAAGCTGAAAAAAGAAGTTTATCAAACACTGATCAACTAAGTTTAGAATGGGCTGGTACTTATAAACATTACCATTCTGCAATGTTTAGAACTATTCCTATAGGAAAAGCTGACCCCAAACATATAAAAATGCATGAAGCTTGTGTTGAAGCTTTAACTAACTGTGTAAAAACTTTAGTTCCAGGAAAAACTGCAGGTGAAGTTTTTGATGTGCATGCAAAAACATTTGATGATTTAGGATTTAATAAAGCAAGAATGAATGCGTGTGGATATTCATTAGGTTCAACGTTTTCACCTAATTGGATGGATTGGCCAATGCTATACACTGGTAACCCTTATGAAATAACTCCAGGTAATATCTTTTTCATGCATATGATATTGATGGATTCAGATAGTAATTTAGCCATGAATTTAGGTGAAACCTATTTAGTGACTGAGAATGGTAATGAAAGATTAGGTAAGCAAAAATTAGATTTGGTTGTTCTTTAAATTTCTGATCTAGCTCTTAAACGCTCATAAATTAAACGTGTTTTAACGCCTAAGTTTAAAAATGGTTGAGGTGGCAACCAAGTAGGTTTGTTTCTTGCTTCTATAGTTTGTATTTCTTCTGTGTTTTCTTCGCTAGCTTTAATAGCAATTTGTTCACCAAATAAGGTACCTACACCAATACCTGAGCCATTATAACAACCAGCAGCAAAAATATTGTTGTCAATTTTTTCAAATATTTGAGAACTATTTCTTGTTCTAGATACTACACCAGACCATGATGATTGAATTATATCTTCGGGTAATTGTGGAAATCTTTTTTTAATACCAATTTTTTGATTAATTGATCTTTTTTGTAAATCAAACTTAGACATCTTAAAAGGATTGTGAACTTCTGCTGTATTTCTTATCAAAATTCTTTTATCTTTAGTCATTCTAATTGTAGCGCCCATTGGTCTTACAGGTAACACACCCCACTCTTTTGGTTGACCTATAGATTTAAATTCATCTTCAGTTAATGGTCTTGTCATACTTGCAGTTAGAGTAATTGGGAAATTGTAATTTGATTTAATTCCTAAAGATTTCAAAAAACCATTTGTAGCAAAAATGATTTTCTTAGTATTAATTTTACCATTTTTAAATTCACAAGAGATTTTATCTTTAGTTTGATTCCAATTTAACAAACATGAGTTTTCATATAAATCAACATTATTTGGTAATACATCAACCATTGCTCTAACTAATTTTCCAGGATGTAATAAAATACCACCTTTTGTGTGAAGTGCTGTATTATAAAAGCTTGTTCCTAATCTCTTGGATATCTCTATTTTAGATAATAAATTATGTTCAAAACCTAATTTAGAGAGTGTTTTTGAAAAATTAGTTAAAATTTTCTTATCTTCGCTTCTTGATGATGCAAAATATTTTCCACATTCATTCCAATCACAATCTACTTGATAGTCATTAATGAATTTTTTAATAGCATTGATACCAAGTTCATAAATATCAGCTTTTTTTTTATAACTTTCTAATTCTTTATTGGATGTGAATCCATCATTAAGAGTAGTATCAACTAAATAGCCTGAGTTTCTACTACTTGCACCCTCACCCGCTAATTGTGCATCAACTAAAATAATTTTTTGATTTGGATATAATTGACCTAATTTTCTTGCAGCAGATAATCCTGTGTAACCTGCTCCAATTATTAGCCATTCACAATCTTCATTTGATTTTAAGGTTTTAATATTTGTCCGAGGGATTAAATCTTGAACCCAACTACAACTATTATCGTTAGTCACTTCCATGAAGTGACTGTACGATAATTGATATAAATTTAAAAGTTCTTAAGAGTTTAACGAAGGTTGTTTCTTCATGTCTGCTTTATTGATACCAGCAACTTTAACCGGTTTCTTCATAGCATCTCTTCTAAAAGGTTCACCAAGCTCTTGGTTTAGAATTACTTCAATAAACGTTGTAATTCCTTTCTTTTGATCTTCGCAAGATTGTTTTATTGCTGCTGTAGTTTCTTCCATTGTTCTTACGGTTACACCTTTTAATCCACATGCATCAGCAACTTTAGCATAACTTAATTCTGGATCTAACTCTGTTCCAACAAAATTATCATCAAACCAAAGAGTAGTATTTCTTTTTTCTGCACCCCACTGATAATTTCTGAAGATAACCATTGCTATAGCAGGCCATTCTTCTCTGGCACATGAGCTCATCTCGTTCATGCTAATTCCAAAAGCTCCATCACCAGCAAAACCAATTACTGGAGTATCAGGACATCCAATTTTTGCTCCTAAAATTGATGGGAAGCCGTATCCACAAGGACCGAATAATCCTGGAGCTAAATATTTTCTTCCTTTTTCAAAAGTTGGGTAAGCATTTCCGATTGCACAGTTATTACCAATATCACTTGAAATAATTACATCATCAGGCATCCCTGCTTGAATTGCTCTCCAAGCTTGTCTGGGAGACATTCTATCAGAATCTCTTTTTCTAGCTTCTTCATTCCAAACTGTACCCTCATCATCATCTTCATGATCAAGACTTGACAGTTTTTGTAACCAAGCTGATTTAGTTTGATGAATAATGTCTTTTCTCTTTTGTCTATCAGTATCACCTGCTGTTGGTGAAAGTTGAGCTAAGATTTGTTGTGAAACTAATTTAGCATCTCCACAAATTCCAACTGTAACTTTTTTTGTAAGACCAATTCTATCTGAATTCATATCAACTTGAATGATACTTGCATCTTTTGGCCAGTAATCCATTCCATAACCCGGAAGTGTAGAAAAAGGATTAAGCCTTGTACCTAATGCTAGCACAACATCAGCTTTTTGAATCAATTCCATTCCAGCTTTTGAACCATTATATCCTAATGGACCTGCTGCTAATGGATGACTTCCTGGAAAACTATCGTTATGTTGATAACCAGAACAAACTGGTGCATCTAACTTTTCAGCAAGTTTTTTACAATCTTCAATCGCACCACCAATTACAACACCAGCACCAGATAAAATTACTGGAAATTTTGCGTTAGATAATAAGTCAGCTGCTTTTTTAATTGCATCAACACCACCTGCTTGTCTTTCTAATCTTACAATCGGAGGAAGATCAATATCAATTACTTGTGTCCAATAATCTCTTGGCACATTTATTTGTGCTGGAGCTGATCCTCTAATTGCTTTTTCAATTACTCTATTTAACACTTCTGCCATTCTTGAAGGATCTCTAACTTCTTCTTGATAACAAACCATATCTTTAAATAAATTCATTTGTTCAACTTCTTGAAAACCACCTTGACCCATAGTTTTATTTGCAGCTTGAGGAGTTACTAATAAAAGAGGAGTATGGTTCCAATATGCAGTTTTAATAGGTGTAACTAAACCTGTAATACCAGGTCCGTTTTGTGCAATTACCATTGACATTTTACCAGTGGCTCTTGTGTAACCATCTGCAATTAATCCACCATTTGTTTCATGAGCAACATCCCAAAAAGTAATTCCAGCATCAGGAAAAATATCTGAAATTGGCATAAAGGCAGATCCAATAATTCCGAATGCGTGTTCAATACCATGCATTTGTAAAACTTTTACAAAAGCTTCTTCTGTTGTCATCTTAGTCATAAAACCATACCTCTCTAAATTGTAAATTTGATACTTTTTAAAAATTCGTTTGTTAATTTTGGTGATTAATATATAAGATTTTACAAAATTCAAACAAACAAATCGACACGATATGGCTACAGACATTATAATTCACGATAAAAAAGACAACGTAGGAGTAGTTGTTATTGAAAAAATCACTCCAAAACAAGAATGTTCTTGCTGGATAATGGAGGATGACAGTTCAGCAAATATTCAGTCTATGGATGAGATACCTTTAGGGCATAAAATTGCAATGACCGATCTTAATGAGGGTGACACTATTCTAAAATATGGTCATGACATAGGTAAAGTGGTTAAATCAATTAAAAAGGGTGAACACGTTCATGTTCACAACGTTAAAACAAAGAAGTGGTAATAATATGGAAATTCCAAAAAGTTTTTTAGGTTATAAAAGAGAAAATGGCAGAGCTGGTACAAGAAATCATGTAATTATTCTTCCAGTTGATGACATTTCAAATGCCTGTGCTGAAGCTGTAGCAAACAATATTAAGGGAACAATTGCCCTTCCTCATTCATATGGAAGACTGCAATTTGGAGCTGATTTAGAACTACATTTTAGAACTATGATTGGAACTGGTTGTAACCCAAATGTTGCTGCAGTTATTGTTATTGGTATTGAGCCAAAATGGACTAAAAAAATAGTAGATGGTATTGCTAAAACTGGAAAACCAGTTGAAGGATTTCACATTGAGCGTACTGGAGATATAGGAACTACAATGAAAGCCTCTAAAAAAGCGCAAGAATTTGTAATGTGGGCATCAGAAAAACAAAGAGAAGAGTGTCCAATGAGTGATCTTTGGATATCTGTAAAATGTGGTGAATCTGATACGACATCTGGATTAGCGGCAAACCCTACAGTAGGTAATCTAATGGATAAATTAGAACCAATGGGTGTTCATTTATGTTTTGGAGAAACATCTGAATTAACAGGTGCTGAAAAAGTTTGTGCTACAAGAGGAGCAACTCCTGAAGCATCAGAAAAGTTTATGAAAACTTGGAATTCTTACAATGATTTTATCTTAAAAGAAGCAACAGATGACCTTTCAGAAAGTCAACCAACCGCTGGAAATATTGCAGGTGGGTTAACCACTATTGAAGAAAAAGCTTTTGGAAATTTTCAAAAAATTGGAAATTGTAAATTTATTGATGTTTTAGAACCAGCAGAAGAACCGACTAAAGGTAAAGGTTTGTACTTTATGGATACATCTTCAGCAGCCGCAGAATGTGTAACGCTTCAAGCTGCAGCAGGTTTTAACATTCATTTATTCCCAACAGGTCAAGGTAATATTGTTGGTAATCCAATTGAACCCGTTGTTAAACTAACTGCAAACCCTTTAACTGTAAAAGGTATGGGCGAACATATTGATTGTGATGTTTCTAAAATATTAACTCGAGAAATGAATATGTCTCAAGCAGGAGATGAATTAATTAAAACTACTCTAAGAGTAGCAAATGGAAGATTAACTTGTGCTGAAGCTTTAGGTCATAAAGAATTTGTGATGACTAAACTTTACAGAAGTGCTTAATCAATTTTAATTTTCTTATGTATTACAAACAATACCTGGTAGTAATACCTGGTATTGTTTTAGCATTTGTTCTTTACACTTTATCTCAAGGATTTAATAATATTCTTGGAATTGAACTTTTAGGTTATGAGAAAAGTCCAATTTCTACAGCAATGATTGCTATTTTATTTGGTATGTTTTTTGGAAACGTATTCAAAATGAGAGAAAGTTTTATTAAAGGATTAGACTTTACTCAAAAATATATTTTAAAACTTGGAATAATTTGTTTAGGAATTCAATTAAAACCTTTTGAATTTTTAGAATTTGGAGCAATAGCCATACCGTTAATTATTATATGTATTGTTAGTGTTCTAATCGTAATTAAGCTTTTAGTTAAAAAACTAAAAATCCCTACAAGGATGGCATATTTAATTTCAATTGGTAGCACTGTATGTGGAACAACTGCAATCATGGCAACAGCTCCAGTGATTGGTGCAAAAAAAAATGAAGTATCATACGCAATTGCTAACATTACAGTGTTTGGAATACTATCGATGCTTATTTATCCATATTTTGCTAATTTTTATTTTGATGCAAACCCAACTTTTATTGGTCTATTTTTAGGTACATCAATACATGAAACATCTCAAGTGGCGGCGGCTGGACTTATTTATGATCAACAGTTTAATAGTCCTGAAACAATGAATGTTGCAACTGTTACTAAATTAATAAGAAATACATTTCTTGTGATAATGATCCCGCTTTTTGCTTTTCTTTACAACAGAGGTCAGTCTAAAGGTAAAAATTATTCAATATTGTCAATATTTCCTTATTTTGTGTTAGGATTTGTTGGAATGATCATTCTAAGAAATACAGGAGATCAAGTTTTTTTAAGCACATATAACGAAATATGGATAAATACTGTTCAATATATCAAAGCTTCATCAAAAATATTTTTAACTATGGCTATGGCAGCAATTGGTTTGTCAACAAATCTTAGAGATTTGAAAAATATGGGCTATAAACCATTTGTTGTTGGTTTTGTAGGAATGGCTACAGTTGGAGTGGTTAGTATTCTTACAATAGAATTGTATATAAATTTTTTAAGTTAAGACTTCATTAACATTTTTTTCTTAAAGTCAGATATAAAGCGTCTAATAAAAGCTGCACCAACTCCTAAAAAAACTGCAAACATAATCGAAAATAATCCATAAAAGAATGGCATATCATTTGAAAATTCTTGAATAAATTTTGAGAAAAAGTTTAAATCTGAATTTGATACACTAGATATTTCTCTTTGAACTTGTTCTGCAAAAAAAGTGTCATAAGCAATTGCTATCCCAACTAACAATAACAAAACTGCTAGTAACGCTCTTAATCCTGAGCTATCAATTCTTTCTCCTAATTTTTGTCCTATTTGAACGCCAATAATGGAACCCACAACTAACATTGCAACTAATAAAAGATCTATTGAACCATAATTAAATGAATGCAAAAAAGTAACTATGACGCTTACAAAAATAGTTACAAACAAAGAAGTCCCTGGAACCAATTTTGTTGGCATCTTAATTATGTAAATCATTGCCGGCACTAAAATAAAAGCACCACCAATACCCATAATAGCAGCTATAAAACCAACCAATAAACCAATTAAAATTGGAGTAAATATACTTTCATATAATTTTGATTTTGGAAATCTCATTCTTAATGGAAGACCATGGATCCAATAATGAACATGTAGTTTTTTTTTAACTACAACATTTCTTTTAGCTCTGTCTATTTCTCCAAGACTTTCAACCAACATTAATGTTCCAATTATTGCAAGTATATACATATAGGCTAGTGAGATAACTGTATCTATTTTTCCTAAATCTTTAAAATATGTAAAAGTTAAAATTCCTAATGTTGTTCCAATTGTACCTCCTATAACAATCATAAAACCCATTTTATAATCTAAAGTATTTTTTAGATAATGAGTTGTAGATCCTGAAACAGATGTAGCTAAAATATTATTAGCCTCATTTGCTACAGCATAAGCTGGGGGAACCCCTAAAAAAATTAAAAAAGGTGTCATTAAAAAACCACCGCCAACACCAAATAAACCTGAAAGAATTCCAACTATTGCACTTAATAAGAGTATTTCGATTGGGTTAACAAAAACCTGAGCTATCGGTAGAAATACTTCCATAAAAAAATTAAAAGCTGTTAAAAAACAACTTAGTTAAATGTGATAAAAGTTCCAACTAAAATTACACCCCAATAGGCAGCTAAACTAATAACTATGCCAGTTTTAATGAAAACAGATTTAAGATTTGAGATTTTATTTATGATTTTTACGTTAGAAAATAGCATTTGAACCGTCAATACACCCATGACGATATTTGTCAAATAAATATTTAAATTTTGATATTTTTTTATTTAGTAGATGGTTGCTCCAAAAACTTTAACAACATCATCTTCAACACCTAAAACAAGTCTACCTAAAAACTCTCCAGAAATTTCTTTATTAGTCTGCTTTATAAGAACAGTAACATGAAGGCCTCTTCTAAGGCATCCAAATGGCTCAAAAGTTTCCTTTAAATTAGTTATTATCTTGTTATTAGCCCACTGTTTACCAAGCTCAACTTCATTGGCTCCAAATAACATTTGTGTTGAAAAATCTTTTGTGAAACCACCATAATCCTTAAGATTTGATGATCTAACCAAATTATCCCAAATAGGTTTAGCAATTACATAAACCTCATCGTCTTTCATTGACAATATATCCATAAATATTTACTTAAAATTTAACTACGAAGCTTTTTTCTTCTCGTTCTCATCCACGATATGGTAGACAGGAACTTTCTCCATACTAAATTTGCCAGATTTAGGATCTCTTCTAGAAACTGTTAAACAATGCCAGTTGTCATCATCAAGTTTCATATGATCGCCTCTATAGTAGTATCCTGGCCATCTAGTTTCTTCTCTGAACATAGTATGTTCTGTTACACACTGAGAAGTTAAAGCTCTATGTTTTAGCTCCCAAGCTCTCATTAGTTGATGATAATCCTCAGCACCAACATTTTCTAAATCTTCCTCTAACCAAGCTAACAGCTCCAAACCTCTTTTAAGCATATTAGCATTTGTCATGTAATTAGTGGCAATTCCACCAACATATTCGTCCATAATTCTTTGTAGACGCTGTAATCCTTGAATTGGTGAGATGTAACTTGGAGATACTGTTCCTCCTGTAATTTCATTTTGAGCAACTGTATATGTTTCAAGTGGTTTATAGACTTTAGCTTTAAAATCTTCACATTGATTGTCTGAGACTTTTAAACCTTCAGCTTTTTTATCTTCAATATATTTAACAGCAGCTTTCGCAGCTAATCTACCTTCAGTAAACGAACCTGATGAAAATTTATGAGCACTTCCACCAACTGTATCACCTGCTCCAAACAAACCATCAATTGTAAGCATTCTGTTATATCCCCAGAAATATTCTGGTGGAGATAAATCTTCTGGGCCACTAACCCAAGCTCCTGAACACGTAGCATGTGAACCCATTACATATGGCTCAGATGTAGTTAATTCTGGATTTGTATATTTTGGATCAATATTTTGAGATGCCCAAACAACAGCTTGACCAACAGTCATACCTAAAAAATTTTCCCAACCAACAGTCTCTAGATGTGGGTCCTGGAATGCCTCAGTTGTAACCATGTGAATTGGTCCACCACCTGCCATAGTTTCTTGAATAAATGCATGATTTCTTAAACAAGTTGGAGTTGGGTGGTGATCAATGTATTCACCTACTAGCTCTTTAGTTTGGTCATACCATTTTTTCTCATAGTTTTCACCATTAGCATTTTGAGTATAAGTTTTTAAGTGCAAGAAATATGCACCAACGGGTCCATATCCATCTTTAAATCTACATAACACAATTCTGTTTTCCATTTGTGTCATTTTAGCACCTGCTGCAATCGGTAAAGCATAAGCTGAACCATTACTCCAAGGTGCGTACCAAGTTCTTCCCATTCCTTCACCAACAGCTCTTGGTTTGAATATGTGTGAAGCTCCACCAGCTGCAACAATTACAGCTTTTGCTCTGAATACATGAAAGTCACCCGTTCTCATGTTAAACCCAACAGCACCACCTACTCTGTTTTCTTGAGCTTCATCCATTAATAGATGAGTAATCATAATTCTGTTATAAATTTTATCAGCTGACTTTTTTGCAGCCTCTGCAACGATTGGCTTGTAACTCTCTCCATGAATCATAATCTGCCATTTACCTTCTCTAAGGTATCTACCAGTTTCTTCATTTTTCATCATAGGAAGACCCCATTCGTCAAACATGTGAACTGTTGAGTCTACGTGACGTGCCATATCATAACCTAAATCTTCTCTAACCATTCCCATTAGATCATTTCTTGCATATCTTACATGGTCTTCAGGTTGATTTTCACCCCACTGCATTCCCATGTAACAGTTAATTGCATAAAGACCTTGAGCAACAGCTCCACTTCTATCAATATTTGCTTTTTCAACACAAATAATTTTCATGTCTCTTCCCCAGTGTCTAGCTTCAAAAGTAGCACCAGTTCCAGCCATACCACCGCCAACAACTAGAACATCGCAATCTTCGTAATGTGTTTTATGTTTAGCCATTAGTAGTAAACTCCTTTTTTAAACGAGTCCTTTGGAACAACAGGTAACTCTCCATCAATATTAAGTCCTTCTGGTTCTGTGTACAATCTTTGAGAGTTAATTTCACCTTGATTTGGCTTTTCACCATCAGCAAGTTTAGGAATAAATTTACCCCACGGTTTTGTTGTAATTGGAGAGACAAAATCTTTTGTAGTTCCATTTCTGAATTTAATTTTCCAAGAAATAGTTCCTTTTTCCTCTTCTCTTCTAACTCTAACACTGTGTCCCATAGGAGCAAAATCAGCATATCCTCTAACATCAATAGCATGATTAGGGCAAGCTTTTACACAAGAGTAACACTCCCAACAAAAATTAGGTTCAATGTTAACTGCACGTCTGATATTTTCATCAATGTGCATTATATCTGATGGGCAAATATCTACGCAATGACCACAGCCATCACATCTAGTCATGTATACAAATGTTGACATATTATTTTTTCTCCTTATTTAAAATTTTCATAATTAATAATGTTTAGGTTCTTCTCTTTTTATACCCAAGCCAAATTGTTTTGGTGCATCAGCTAATGGAGGAAGATTATCTCTAGATCCATCAGCTTCTGCAAGATTTTTTTGAATTGCTGCACCAGGTTTGTAAAACATGTGCGCAAATTTAGACCAGTAAACTCCACCAAATAAAACTAAATTTGAAAGAACAAATAAAGCTAAAAATAAAAATGAAAGTCCTGTCTGACCATTAAATTGTGTGTATGACCAAGCTAAACCAAATGTTGAGCATGCTAATAATGCTAAAACAAATAAGTCTGCTTTAATAATTCTATACCAAGGATGAGCTTCTGCCGATACATCAACTCTTAGGAAGAGCCAAAACCAATATCCTCCTACACAAGTTAGTATAGCACCAACATGCCATAACATTGACCACATAGAAGATGAAGATTTATCAGCTCCAGTGTAACAAAATACCAGCATTAATGATGAAACCCAAAAAATGATAGTACCATACATACCTAGCACATGTGAAAGTCTTCTCTTTCCAAATCCAAGTTCAGAAGTAGTTCCGATATCAACAACTGCAGTCTTAGCAATAATTGATGCTTTTTCTCCAGCACCTATTTCTCTTGTTGCTTGCAGTTTTGCTTTTTTTGCATTGTTAAAGAAATAAGTAATATTCTTATGATGTATCATTTGGATGATTGTACCCAAAGCAATCAAAACAATCATAGCAATAATGAAGCTTTGCATAGCAAACGGAGATACCGTTTCTGCTAAAATAGAAAATGGATTTGTTCCTAACATGTTACCCTTATGTAAAATTTATAGTAAAATTAGAAAGTTTTCTAATCTAGTTAATTCTATAGTTCAACCCTAAGAATTGGTCAATTTGTCTTTAATAACAACCTATAATTTAGATTTTACGTTTATAATGTTGTTTTTGAGGTATGACCGATCTAACACCGCCTTGAGGGTTTTTAACGTCACCTTCTTTTCTTGGAATCAAATGAATATGACAATGCATTATTGATTGACCAGCAATTTTTCCTGCATTTGTTCCAATATTAAAAGCTTTCACATTTTTGTCTTTAATTAAGACCTCTTCTTTAATTACCTTAATTAAATCATTACAAGCAACTAACTCCTCATCTGATAACTCAAAATAATCTATTACATGTCTTTTTGGAATTATTAGGCAGTGATGTTCAGACACAGGATAAGTGTCATAACTTGCATAAGCCAAATCATTTTCATGGGCTATACCACTAATTTTTGAATTACAAAATAAGCAAGGATTATTAGGATCTCTCATTATTTAATTGTACATTGGGCAATTGTTAATTGCTGATTTGTAGTGTTTTAAAAGAATATTGTAATATTTCAAATTTTTTCTTTTCCATTTAATTTGATCAATTGATTTCACAGACGCAACCCCCTTTCCAGAACCTATTAGGATAATTTCCTCAAATTCTTTCAGAGAATTAATCATTATGTCTCTATTAATAATCTTTTTAATCTTTGATTTAAAAAAGTTATAAGTAATTCCCTTATAAAATTTATTAATTGGTGAGTATATTTTTCCATTTTTTATAAATAATAAGTTTGATGTACCTGTTTCAAAAATCATATTATTAGAGCATAGTCCTATATCTGATTTAGAGTTATCAAGTTTTGATAGATGTTTTAAAATTTCTTTATATTTTAAATTTTTATATTCAGGCTTTTGTCTTTTTAAATTAACTAATTTTAAATCAAAATTTAATTTTGGCTTTATTCTTTTACGTAATGAAATTGATAGGGTTTTTTTTGTTAGGGCAATTCGTAATAAATGATTGTATTTTCTTTTTGAATTTATGTTCTTTTTTAATAATTTTAAAATATCTGATCTAATTGAAGATTTTTTAATTGAATATGCTCTTGTAGATTTCATTAGATTGTTGATATGTTTTTTAAAAAAAAGAATTTTTGATGGCTTTCCATAAATCCACATTGTAGTGAATACACCTTGGCCACCCCAAAGATCATTAAAATTAATTTCCTTGAGATCTTTAAGCTGATAAGATTTTTTTAATAAGTATTTTACCATTTATTGTTAAAAATGACTCTGGGTGAAATTGAAATCCATATATTTTATCAATGTTATTTTCAAATGACATTGCGGCCCCTGAAATAGCACATCTCATTGTTATGTCAAAATTTTCTGCTTTAAATGGTTCTTTTAATTTCAATGAATGATACCTGCCAACTTTGAATTTTTGCCCATTGTTAAATAGTTTGCTTGAATTGTTAACTAATACTTCTGATTGAAATCCATGATAAATTTTTTTTTGTTCAATTATATTTGCTCCCTCACAAAATAATATTTGTTGAAAACCTAAGCAAATTCCAATTATTTTTTTTTTACCTTTAAAATTTTTATATATCTTGGATGAAATTGGATAATCTTTAGGTGAACCAGGTCCTGGTGAAAACACAATTGTAGATGCTTGGTTTAATTTTGATTTACTAACTTTACTAAAATCATCACATTGTACTTGATCAAATAAAGATAATTGATGAACAACATTATGTGTAAACGAGTCTTTATGATCAATTACATATATCATTTATATAAGTCTATTAATGCTTTAGCTTTAATGAAATTCTCATTGAATTCATTTTTTGCATTACTGTCAATAACAACACCAGAAGCAACTGAAATCTCAGAAACATTTTTGTAATATAAAATAGATCTAATTATAATATTAAATTTCATATCTCCGTTGAACATTATGTAACCAAAGCTACCTGTGTAAATATTTCTCTCTTCCTTTTCCTGATGATTTAAAAGATTTAAAGTGTTTATCTTTGGACAACCAATGACGGACCCACCTGGCATCATTGATTTAATAATATCAATAGTTTGTACGTCTTTTTTTAATTTACCATTAATTAAACTAACATAATGATAAAGGTCTTTATATTCTTCAACTATTTTTTCTTTATTTATTTTTACTGTTCCTGGCAGACATATTCGAGACAGATCATTTCTCTCCATGTCTACAATCATATTATGTTCTTTGGTTTCTTTAATATTTTTTCTAAAATAATTTAATGCCTTATATTTATTCAATTGAGGATTTTTTTTAAGTGTTCCTGCTATTGGTTTTGTTGAAATAGAATTACCTTTTTTAACGATCAACGTTTCAGGTGAGCAACTAATTATAGAGTATTCTTTATCTTTAATTAAAAAAGCTTCAGGGGCTAAATTTGTTTTTGTTAATCTACAAAAATAATCTAAAGGATCAATTTTTGATTTATTTCTATATTTTGTACAGATTTTTATTTGATAAGTTTCCCCTTTTTTAATCTTAGTTTTAAATTTATTAAATATTTTTGTATAATTTTTTCTATCAATATTAATTTTAAATTTACTATCAGTTTTGTTTATTTTTTGAGGTTGGTATTGAAGATCTTCATTTAAGTTAATTATTTTTTCAGGTTTGTAAAATATTCCTTTTGGAAAGTTTGTTTCTTTTTGTTTTGGAATTTTTACATTAATTAAATCATTTAAAATTTCATAACCAAAAAAACCTACATATAGATCTGTTTTTTTTATTTTTTTTTGTTTTTGATTAGTTTTCTTTAAAAAACTAGTGATATTTTTTTTTGTAAGAATTATTTTTTTGGAAAAATCAGTATATAAACAAAATCCTTTTTTTGATCTGTATATAATGTAAGGCTTATCTAGTAAGCTGATTTGATCTAAAATATTAGTTTTATTCAATTTATTATTCAGTTTTTAATCTTAAAACAGGCTCTTCTTTAATTGGAACATGAATTATTGCTGCAAAAATTGATAATGCAATTGCTAAATACCACGCATAATCATAGGAGCCATATATATCGTGAAACAAACCTCCTAAAAAAGATCCAAAAAATGAACCTATTTGATGACTTAAAAATACTATTCCATATAACATGCCGAGATGTTTCGTTCCAAACATTTGGGCAACAATACCACTTGTAGCAGGTACAGTTGACAACCAAAGAAACCCAAAACTGGCTCCAAATATAAAAGCATTAATGTTACTTGCTGGAAGAAAAATAAATAGACAAATAGAAATTCCTCTTAAAGCATAAATAGCAGCAAGAATTATTTTTTTTTTAATTTTGGTTGATAAGTATCCGCTTAATAATGATCCAAAAATATTGAACAAACCTATCAAGGATAAAATTGCAGCAGCAGTCCAAGTTTCTAACCCTCTATCAATTACATAAGTTGGAACATGTGTTCCAACCAAAGTGATATGAAATCCACATACAAAAAAACCTGCTGTTAAAAGTACATAGCTTTTAGTTTTAAAAGCTTCTTTAAGTGCACTCATAGTGTTTTGATCACTGGGTTTTTCTATAGATTCTGATAACGAGGGAGATCTTACAAAAAATGCAATTACGAGACCTATCACCAAAAATATTATAAAAATATATAAAGTGTGGATCCAACCATTATTGATTAGAGAATAAGATGTATAAATAGGTGAAATAAAATATCCAAAAGATCCAACAGCTGTTACTAAACTCATTGCTATAGTTCTATTTGATAAAGGAAAATGTTTTCCTACAATTGACATTGGAATACTTATAGCAGTTCCTCCAAGACCAATTCCAACAAGGAGACCCATATCTATTTGAAAAAAAATACCTGTATTAGGACCCGAGTATAAAAAGTAAATTCCTAAAATATAAAAAACAAATGCAAGCATGATTGCTTTATGTCCACCATATTTATCTGCAATAGCTCCAAATATAGGTCCAGATAAACCCCACATTAACATCTGTAATCCAACAGCTAATCCAGATTCTGTAAGAGATATATCAAGATCATTTTTAAAATCAGAAAAAAATAAACCAAATGTTTGTCTAACTCCTAATGATATTAAAACTACCAAACATGCAGCAATTAGAGTTATTAAAGCAGTTTTGTTTTGAATAAATTTTGTAGATGTCACTTTAAATTACTTTAAATGTTTTAAAGCTTGTTTTATATCAGCAATTAAGTCGCTAGGATCTTCAAGACCTATATGTAATCTAACAATATGTTCATTTTTTTCTAACTTGAGATATTTTCTATTTCCTTGTTCTCTGACATTTTGATGTAATGCAAGACTCTCAAATCCTCCCCAACTATAACCATGACCAAACAATTTTAAATTATTTACAAATTTAACTACTGATTTTTCACTTTTAGCTTTAACTCTTAAACCCATCAAGCCAGATGCTCCTGAGTAGTATTTTTTCCACATTCTAAAATTGTAAGAGTCTTTTTTATAAGGGTATAATAATTTGATATTTTTAAATTTAGAGAGAAACTCTGCAACTTTTTTTGCATTTTCTCTATGTCGATCTAATCTAACATCTAAAGTTCTTAATCCTCTGGTTATTAAATAAGCATCATCAGGTCCTAGTCTTAGCCCTGTTACTCTTTCTGCAGCTTTTACTTTTGCAAAAACTTTTTTATTAACAGCTAAGCTTCCACCCATTACATCTGAATGGCCTGAATAATATTTGGTAGCTGATACAATTGCCATATCGAAACCAAGCTTAATTGGTTTTAAAAAATAAGGAGTTCCCCACGTATTATCGAGAGCAGTTAAAATCTTATGTTTTTTTGCTATTGATAAAATTTTACCTAGATCTTGAAAGTCAAACGTATTACTTCCTGGATTTTCTACAAAAATTAATTTAGTTTTTTTAGTAATACTTTTTTCTAAAGTCTTTAGATCATGCGGATCATAAAATGTTGTTTTAATATTAAATTCTTTTAAGAAATCTTGTGAAAGTAAACGTGTTGGACTGTAAACTGGATCAGCTACAATAATTTCATCTCCTGGTCTTGTAACACTAAAAATTGCAAGAAATACTGCTCCAAAACCTGTGGGTGTTAAAAAAGTAAAATAACTTTCCTCTAATTTGGATAAGATTTGCTGTAATATGTGAGTCGTCGAAGTTCCCTGTCTTCCATAATCAAAATGTCCACCTGTAGGGTTTTTTTTTGCTTTATTTTGAGTTTTTCTAATATCTTGCATCGATTTAAAAATTATTGTTGATGCACGAACAATTGGTGGATTTACTGACTGATTATGAAAGTCTTTTGCCGTATGTTTTAGAAACGTCTTGAAAGAATTGCTCATAATAAAATTTGATATGTTAATAAGACAATGCTATATCCCGTAAAAAACGTCAATAAAATTAATAAATAGGATTAAATGAGTTACCCAAAGAAACATAGAGGCCGAAGAAAACAAGGCTCTAAAAAGAGAAGAGCTAAGAGAAAAAATAAGAAGAAATAATTCCTCTATTCTTTAATCCAACCACCCCCAAGTACCTTATGACCAAATTGGTCTTTACTATAGAATACGCATGCCTGTCCTGGTGAAATACCATCCTCAGGTATAAGTAAATTTACATAGGCAGTATTATCATTTTTTAAATCAACTTTTGCTTCAAGAAGATTTCCAGTTGATCTTACTTTTACAAGTATATTTTGATCTAAATCTTTTTTATCAGTTAATAAATTAAGATCTTTAAGAGATATGTTTTTTTTTCCAAGGTTTTCCTTTGGCCCTACTATAATTTCGTTATTTTCAGAGTTTATCTTTAAAACATAAAGGGGTTCTTTATCTGAGACTTTTATTCCTTTTCTCTGTCCAATTGTAAAATTAATAATACCATCATGAACACCAATTACTTTTCCCTCTAAATTTTTAATATTTCCTTTTTGAAAAGAATCTGGTCTAAATTTTCTAATCACTGAGGCATAATCTCCATTTGGTACAAAGCAGATATCTTGACTGTCGGGTTTATCAGCAACATTTAAATCTAGTTCTTTAGCAATCTCTCTTGTTTTATCTTTTAACATTCCACCTAATGGAAATCTTAAATAGTCTAATTGTTCACGTGTTGTGTTAAATAAGAAATAACTTTGATCTCTGTTTTCATCAATTGCTCTATACATATTGTTAGTATTATTTGCTGTAATATTTTTTACATAATGACCAGTTACTAATGCATCAGCATTTAGATCTTTTGAAACTTCAAATAAATCTTTAAATTTTACTGTTTGATTACATTGAACACAAGGTATTGGAGTTTCACCATTTAAATAACTATCAACAAAATTATCTATAACACCTTGTTTGAACTTATCTTGGTAATATAAAATTTTATGTTCAATTCCTAATTTATGAGCAACACGTTTAGCGTCCATTATATCTTGTCCGGAACAACACTGTTTTGATTTAGCAACTTCTTTTCCATCGTCATAAAGTTTCAAAGTTATACCTATAACTTTATATCCTTCATTTTTCATAATTCCGGCTACAGTTGAAGAATCTACTCCACCTGACATCGCAACAACAACAGTTGTATCCTCAGGCTTTTTATCAATTCCAATAGAGTTTAATTCTTTATTCATAAGGTGGTATTTATACTTATTTACAATATAAGTTAAATTAAATGATTTTAGATTATGAACCAGGTGACAAAGTCACTAATCCGAACAATAAAGACTGGGGTATTGGTCAAGTTCAATCTATCATAAATGATAAGGTAACAGTCAATTTTGAGAATATGGGAAAAAAAGTAATCAATGCTAAAAATATAGAATTAATACGAATTAAATAAATTTAAAATGGACATAAAAATAATAGTAGAAAAATTAATAGATCCTTTTTTAAAAGCTGGAGATTTATCGATAGCACTTAGGGAAAAAGGATTAAAAAAAGAAATAAAATCTGACAATACTCCAGTAAGTAATGGAGATCTTGAAGTTAATAAATTTATTACAAAAAAAATATCTGAAATCACACCAGATATTCCAATTATATCTGAGGAAACATCTGACAATAAAGATAATACTCAACTAAAAGATTTTTGGTTGGTTGATCCTATCGATGGAACATATGATTATATAAATAACCTTGAAGAATTTACAATTAATGCTGGTTTGATTATAAATAATAAGCCTGTAGCAGGATTAATTTATGCACCTGCAAAAAAGAGAATGTTCTACTCTTACGGACCAGGAAATGCTTTTGAACTAACTAATGGACAAACTATTAATCTAAGTAATAAAATTAATAAAAATAACAATCCTATTAAATTTATTTCTTATTCAAACAAAATTAAACCTGAAATTCAAAAAATCTATCAAGATATTGGTGTCGGCGAAAATGTTAAAATGAAAAGTTCACTAAAATTTTGTGTGGTTGCAGCTGGTGAATATGATGGTTACGTTGCAGAACCTAGAGCTTATGAATGGGACATAGCAGCAGGCCATGCAATATTAATACATTCAGGAGGAACAGTTACTGATTTTGACGGAAATGAAATATTGTATGGAAAGAAAGATCTTAAAAATCCAAGCATAATTTTAAAAAGTAAAAATATACTATAATGGACGAGCAGTTAAGAATAATACTTATCATAATAGTGTCTGTTTCGATTTTTGGGTTATTAGTTTTTGTGTTTGTTAAAAACTATGTAAGACAAAAAATTAATAACTTGGTTGAAGAGGAAAAAGATAAAAAGTCTAAAGTAGATTAATTATTTTTAAATATTCATCTTTTTCTATATCCATTACTTTTCTAGAGGTCTCAAAATCAAATCCATTTCTTGCTAATAGAGATATATCTTTTTTATAAAACAATGTTCTATTATCCTCTGCTCTTGCTGGCCCTATTCTTTTTTTTTTACAAATTTTTATAGCTGAAAAAAAATCTTGATCAGAGTTATCTTCTCTAATTTTATCAACTGTGTCTTTAATAAATTCATCATGAATTCCTTTTCCTATTAAGTAGTTTCTAATTTTGTTAATAGAGTTCCCTCTTTGAATCATACTTTTTGCTTTGCTTTCAGAATAAAATTGATCGTTGATAAATTTACTCTTTTCCAGATCTGACAGGACAATATCGATCAATTTATTAACATCTTTTTTTCTTACATCAGAAGAAGAAAGTTTCATATATTTCTTCAGTAAATAAGTTTTTAACTGCTGTTTTGAGGGAGCATATTTTTCAACATAAGCAAATGCAAAATTTCTCATCTCTTCTACAGTTACTTGAAGTGTTTTTTTTCTATTTCTTATAGGAATCATGGTTAGATTTTATATAATATATTTAAATGATCGAACAAATTTATACTTATTTTACTATTGAGATGCTTTATATGTGGATCAACATAGGAATATTACCATTTTGGTTTATGCTAATTTTTTTTCCTCAGTCACATTTGGGTAGAATTTTTGTAGCTTCAATATTTCCAATATTTATCTTAAGCGGTGTTTATATTTTTGTTTTATATAAATCTTATTTAATTGGTTATGATTTTATTGGTAATTTCACATTATATTTAGGCTTAGATGAACTTTCTAGATTGTTTGAAGATCATTTATATTTAATGCTTTTTTGGACACACTTTATAGCTATCAATTTATTTGTAGGTGGATGGATTGTTAAAGACTCTCAAAAGTTTTACATAAATAAAATCTTAGTATCGATTCCATTGATAATTACTTATTTAATTGGGCCTATCGGTTTATTCTTTTATTGGATTATTAGAATTTTCTTCGCAAAAAGAATTAACTTATATGAGTAACTATATTGATTTTTATTTTGATATAATTAGCCCTTATTCATACATAGCTCATAAAAAAATACAAAAAATCAATAAAAATCAAAAAGTTATTTTTAATTACAAACCTATTTTATTGGGTGGTCTTCATAATCTAGCAGGAATAAATGCTCCTGCATTTAATAAATATAAAATAAAAAATATGCAGAGTGATTGTGAATTAGTTTCAAAAAAAAATGATATTTCTTTCAAGTGGAATTTAAAATTTCCAATAAATTCACTTTCAATAATGCGAGGATATATATCAGTTAAAGATAATCAAAAAGATGAATACTTAGATAAATTTTTTAATGCTTACTGGAGAGATAATGTAGATTTATCTCTAGAAAAAGAATTTTCAAAATTATTAGAAATCTTAGAAATAGATAATGAATTCTTTTTTGACAAAATAAAACAACAATCAACTAAAGATGAATTAAAAGAATTAACAAATAATGCTTTTAATAAAGAAGTTTTTGGTGCTCCAACTTTTATTGTAAATAATAAAATTTTCTGGGGACAAGATCGTCTTGAGTATGCTCTTGAAGAATTAAGTGATAGTTAAACTATTTTAAACTTACTTTGGCTAATTGCGCCAAAACCACCCTCTATATGTGAAATTTTTTCATATCCCATATTTTTTAATGCTTTAACAGCAAGAGCAGATCTTAAACCTCCAGCACAAAATAAAACTGTTTCTTTATTTTGATCTAAAACACCTTGTTGAAACATGGCGCTGTTAGGATCTAAATAAATTTCTAATTTTCCTCTTGGTATATGAACTGAATTTTCTACTTTACCAGTACTTTCTAATTCATTGCCTTCTCTAATATCAATTAAATTACAGTTATTTTCTTCAACCATTTTTAAAGCTTCATCTGCATTAATAGTTTTTATTTCTTGCATCGCTTCAGAAAACAAAGTTTGAATTGATTTTATAGTCATTATTCTATTTCAAAATATATCAAAAACATTATATTGCTAGTTAATTATGCTAAAAACTAATACTAAAGCTCCAGATTTTAAACTTCCTTCAACTTCAAAAGATAAATATTCGCTTAAAGACTCGATTGGTAAATATGTCGTTATTTATTTTTATCCAAAAGATGACACCCCAGGATGCACCATCGAAACCAATGATTTTAATAAATTACTTTCTAAATTTAAAAAATTAGAGTGTGAAGTCTATGGAATTTCTAAAGATAATTTAAAAAGTCACGATAAATTTAGAGATAAATATAAGATAAAATTTGATTTATTAGCTGATGAAGAATTAACAGTACTTAAAAAATATAAAGTTTGGGGTAAAAAAAAGTTCATGGGACGAGAGTTTATGGGCATTAATAGAACTACCTTTTTAATAGATAAAAAGGGAAAAATTATAAAGATTTGGGAAAATGTTAAAGTTAAAGATCACGCTAAAGACGTTTTAGAAACCATAAAGAACATTTCAAAAAAATAAAAAGGCCCCTTATTTCTAAGGGACCTGTAACGTTTAACTTTATAGAGAGATAATTTTTTTAGTCTCTGATTGCGTAAGCTTTAACACCAACTTCGGCTACATCAGTTCCAAGTTTTTCTGCTTGGGCACTAATTCTTAGACCGATAGATTGTTTTAGTGCTCTAAATACTATGTATGAAAGAACAAAACTAAATACACAAACTGCAACAACACCCATTAACTGAGTTCCAAATGTTGTGTCAGGATTAGATATTGGAACTACCAATGTTCCAAAAATACCAGCAAACATGTGAACTGGGATTGCACCTACTACATCATCTAAGTGTATAGACTCTAAAAACTTAGTTCCAAAGTACATAATAATTGCACCGAATGAACCAATTACCATTGCTAAAATTGGACTAGGATTTAAAGGTTCAGCGGTGATTGCAACAAGACCAGCTAAAGCACCATTTAACATCATGATAATATCTGTCTTACCACCAATTAATCTAGTAACTAAAGCAGCAGTTACTGTTCCAGCTGCACCTGCTAAATGAGTATTAACTGCAATTTTACTAATCGCTGTTACATCATCAAAAGTTCCAACGGCTAATTGACTAAAGCCGTTAAAGCCAAACCAACCAAACCATAATAAAAAAGTTCCAAGAGTTACTAGTGGAATACTAGATGCTGCAAAAGGAACTAAAGATTTAGTTTCACCTTTTTTTCCAAATCTTCCAGCTCTTGCACCTAAAACCATTACACCAGCTAAAGCAGCAGCACCACCACAAGCATGTACTAAAGTAGATCCTGCAAAATCAGAAAAACCAGCAGTTGCTAACCAGCCTCCGCCCCACTGCCAACCCATTGAGATTGGATAAATAAATGCAGCCATAATTGCTGAGAAAATAAAGAATGGCCAAATTTTAATTCTTTCTGCAACAGCTCCCGATACAATCGATACCGTCGCACAAACAAACATTGCTTGATAAAACCAGTCTGAATAATCTGAGTAACCTGTTCCAATTTCAGAAGCATCACTCCAAATTTTAAATGAACCTATGTATCCACCTTCTGGTATTCCATAAGCAAGATTATACCCGCATAAAAAAAATACTATTGATGCTATTGCAAATTTACCAATATTTTTTGCAGCAATTGTTGATACACTTTTAGTGGTTACTAAACCGCACTCAAGCATACAAAATCCTGCCGCCATAAAAGCAACTAATACTCCACCTAAATAAAAACCAAGTGTGTTAAATATATATTGTCCCTCAGCTGAGATAGTAGTTTCTGCTGAAGCTAATCCTGTAATACTAAAAATGATTACAAAACTAAGTGTTATTTTTTTAAATAAATTAATCATTATCTCTCCTTGTTATGGAGGTTCTTTTATTGAACTTTCCTGTTTAAAGAATTGCTTATTAGTCAAAAGAGTTATGACGATAGAACATGTGTATAAATATAAAGGCCCCTAAAAAGGGGCCTTTTTTTTAACTATAAGAGAGAGAGATAGTTATTCTGTTTTTAAGAGGCTCTCCAATGAGATAACGATATGGAGATCGAAGAGCCTCTTTATTGCATGCAATTAGTCTCTTATTGCGTAAGCAATTACACCTGTTTCAGTAACGTCTGTACCCTTAGTTTCAGCTTCTTTACTTAATCTGATACCAAAGATTGCTTTCATCACTGACCACACAATGTAAGACACAGCAAACACAAAAATGTTAACTGACAACACACCAATTAACTGAGCACTAAAACTTGCATCAGTATTAGTTAGTGGAACTGCAAGTGTTCCCCATATACCAGCAAACAAGTGAGCTGGGATTGCACCTACTACATCATCAAGTTTGAAGCTAAATAATAATTTAGTTCCAAACACAACAATCAAACCACCAACGGCACCAATTAAAATTGCTGCAAATGGTGAAGGTGCTAAAGGTTCTGCAGTGATAGCCACAAGACCACCAATTGCTCCGTTTAACATTTGAATTACATCTGTTTTACCATACATTAATCTTGTAATTACACCTGCTGCTAACACTCCACCACAAGCTGCAAGATTTGTATTGATAAAGATAGTAGAGATCGCAACTGCATCTTCAAAAGTACCTAATGCTAATTGAGATCCACCATTAAATCCAAACCAACCTAACCATAGGATAAATACACCTATTGTTACTAATGGAATTGAAGAAGCTGCAAAAGGTTTTAACGCCTTTGGATTTCCCGCAGAGTCAAATCTTCCATTTCTAGCACCTAACAAAATAATACCAGCTAAAGCAGCAGCACCACCTGTTGAGTGTACTAAAGTTGAACCAGCAAAGTCAGAGAAACCGATTTCAGCTAACCAGCCTCCACCCCACTGCCAACCCATTACGATTGGATAAATTACTCCAGCTAAAATAGCTGCAAATAAGAAGAATGGCCATAGTTTGATTCTTTCAGCCATAGCACCTGAGCAAATTGAAACTGTAGTTGCACAGAATACCATTTGGAAAAACCAATCAGAACCATCCGCATAACCAGTATCAATTGCACTTGCATCTGACCATGGTGTGAATGATCCAATATATCCACCTTCTGGAATACCATAAGCTAAGTTGTAACCAACTAGCCAAAACATAATTCCAGCAATTGCATAAAGACCAATGTTCTTTGCACAAATTACTGAAACACTTTTTGAAGTTACCATACCAGATTCTAGCATTGCAAAACCTGCTGCCATGAACATGACAAGGAAACCACAAATTAAAAACAATAGAGTATTAAAAATAAACCCCACTTCGGCAGACACTGTTGTCTCTGCCATTCCCGCACTACTCATGTTTAGCAAAAATACTAAACTAAGAACTGGTGCAGTTATTCTCTTTATTAATTTAGTCATAAGACCTCCTGTTAAAGAAATGACTTATAATTTTAATATTTTTAAAAACTAACGCTGATTAGGAAAAATGGGTATGCAGTTTTTGCATATAGTAACAGCCCTAAACGTATTTTGAAAACGTTAGGGCTGTTAAAAAAATAATTATTTATTGAAAACTTCTTTTAAAGCTTTTGCTGGTAAGAATTTTACTTTTTGAGAAGCAGCGATTTGAATTTGCTCACCTGTTCTCGGGTTTCTTCCAACTCTTGCTTTTCTTTTTGCTACTTTATATGTACCGAATCCAGCGATTTTTACTGTATCGTCACCTTTTAGTGCATCTAAAATAGTGTTGGTAATTGTATCAAATGTTCTTTCAGCATCAGCTTTACTCAAATTTAATGAGCCTGAAAGTGATGCTACTAGTTGTTTTTTGTTCATTTTAGCTCCGGTTGTGTTGGTTAAATATCATATTTGTCATAAACGTTGATAAATCAAGCTTTTTTTTAGTGTCTAATTTTTTTTTAAATACAACATGTTGTGATAGTTAAAAAAGCCTTATTTTATAAGGTTTTTTTAATTAAATAACGCTTTAAAATAAACGCTTATTTTTTCATGACTATTATATATGTCATTTATAGTTGTAAAAATCATCAAAGTTATAACGATTGAGAATCCGATTCGAAAAGTATAATCAATAGTTCCTTTATTAAATTCTTTTCCCCTTATTCCTTCAATTGTATTTAAAGCTATGTGCCCACCGTCCAATAATGGTATTGGAAATAAGTTTATTAATCCAAGGCTTATAGAAATATAAGCAATGATAATTATAAAAGGTAATAAACCCATCTTAGCAACATCACCTGATATTTGTGCAATCTTAATAGGGCCTCCTAATTGTCTTACGTCTCCATATCCTTTACCCCATAATTTTTGAATATAGCCCCACATCATACTTATAGTTTTTTGACTAACAAAAATAATTTCTTTTGCAGAATAATAAGCAGCTTTTGTAGGACCTAATTTTACATGATTGATTGTGTTGTTATTTGCTCCAATTTGAATTCCAATCATTCTTTTTTCTAAAGGGTTTCCAAAATCGTCAGTACTTTCAACTAAATTTGGTTTTACTTTTAAGGTGTATTCATCATTATTTCTTAAGACAATAAATTCAATAAAATCATCATTAGATAAAGTAATAAATTTAGGAACATCCATTAGGCTTTCAACTTTATTTCCATCAATATTTAATAAAATATCATTCTTCTTTAACCCATAAGTCTCAGCAGGACTTTCTTTTTGAACTTCTGCAATCATTGCTGGAGTAAAATCTTTTCCAGAAAACATAAAAACAGATAAAAATATAAAAAAAGCTAAAATAAAATTTGCTAACGGACCACCAAAAGCAATTAAATTTCTTTGATATAAAGGCTTAAAAGCTAATAATTTTTTTTGATCCTCCTCACTATATTGTTTTCGTAATTCTTCTCTATTGAAATCACTAAAAACATTATGATCTCCAAAAAATTTAACGTATCCACCAAAAGGAATTAATGAAAATTTCCATCTAGTTCCATTTTTGTCAGTCCAGCCAAATAATTCTTTACCAAAACCTACTGAAAAAGCTGTAACCCCCACTCCATATTTACGTGCAAAATAATAATGGCCATATTCATGGATAAAAACCACGATAGTTAACAATATTAAAAATGGAATTATATAAGTCAGCATAATTTTATTTTATCTAAAAAAGATATAATCACAACATCGATTAAATCAATAATACTCATATTTTTTCTCTGTCTTACTTTTGTATTCTTCTGAATGAATACTTCGCCAATTACCCTGGTAATGGGCATTCACTGGATAAATATATTTTCTCTCTCTAGCTAAAGCTTCTTGATTTTTTTTTCTCAAAGCTTCTTTTTTCAAGCGATCATCCTTTATCACTTTTTTCTTATTTATCTTTTCATCTTTTAGAATTGAATCAGAGATTTTTATTTCAGGTGGTGATGGGTTAATCAAACCAAAAGAGTTTTGATATTTTTTAGGTAATTTCCTCCCAATTAAAGAATAATAATGAGCTGGATCTTTTTCCTTAATACTAGGACCTTCTGTTCTTAAAAAATCTTCCCACTCTTCTTTAATTAACGAATTATAATTTGGCTTCGTTTTACCAAAACTTCTTTTTCTAGATTTTGATTTTATAGATTGAGAACCTTTATATTTTTTCATTACAAACTCCATTTTGTTGCTCAAATCTTAAGTGATTTAAAAGTTTGAAATATTTAGATAATAATTTGTCCTCAATAGTGTTTAATTTAAGCAATGAACTCCCTTGATTGCAGTCTCTTGCAAATGAAAGTCCAGTTTTTCTAACTAAAATATTTGAGGATAAAACAACATTATTTAAACCTTCACCTTCAACTTCTTCTGCTACTTTATCTTTATATTCGTCTGCTTCATGCTCCAACATTTCATGATTTAAAATACCAGCCTCTATCATTGGTACACGTTTCAATCTGATTGCAATATCAATCATTTTTGAAACAATTATTTCTTGATGCATGCCTTTAGGCTTAAGTTCTTTTATTAGTCGTTCTTTGATAACATTTAGATCATTTATACATTCACCAATTACAACAAACTTTTCTGCATTTAATCCATGTTTGATTGCATTTTGACTAGATTTTATTTTACCTAATTTACTAACCGGTCCAGTCGACTTCTTTGAGTTTTTCCGATTAGCAATAATTTTCTTTAATGATGCCATATGGCCTCCTTATTATTGATATTGCAGATGCGAACTTGCTTTCGCTAACTCACCAGTAACTGGCTTTAATTAAGAGTGCATGGGAAAGGCCCAAGACGATCTTTTTTTAAAAGATGTCTAATTATAACACAGCAAAGACTCTCTAATCAAGTACCTCTTAAATAATAAAATATAACAAAATATTGCCATGTTTTTTAATTATTATTTTAATTGTTAAAGTTCTTTATCTGAATTTTAAGCAACTCCTAATATATGCAACAATTAAAACTTTTCGATTTTAGAAGAGATTATCTTTTTGAGTCTAATAATCAGATTGCTCATTATTATGATATCCTTAAAGAAACTGAGGATACTATTAGTTATGCAGAACACATTGATCCAAATAAAGGTTTTGCAATAGCTGGTATGGAATACGAAGAATATATTGATGTAAAAAAAGATAGGTTGAAAGGACTGACCTATGATCAAATATTCACTTACTTAAAAAATGCTAAAAAAGAAGATAGATTAGATAAATATAAGGCATTATTAAAGTTTAGAGATATTCCTTTTGAAGCTGATTTATTTACTTGGAATAATGATGATCTTTAAAATAAAAACATAATCGAAACAAAATTAAGACCAAATATAAACAATTAATACTATTACTAGTTTTTATGTGTCAATTCTTGAAACTATAATATTATTTGAAGTTATTTATTTTGTTCATTACATGATCTCAAATTAAGGGATCTGTTTTAAACTTATCCACTTACATTGATTGATATTGATTAAACCTAATCAATGTAAGCATATACAGCCGTACAAGCATAATGTTCTAAAAACTTATTATTCTTAAAATCGTATTTAGACATAGTCATTCGAGGTTTTTTTTCACCTTCAAATAAAATTAGCTGAAATCCTAATTCATACTCTTTAAATCTAACAGTAAAGTAATCTTCGCCTGTATCTAATTGACTACTCTTGATGGTTTGAAATTGACCTTTTTGATCATCAAAATAATGAAATGCAGTAGCTTCTAGCTTGAAATTGAGGGGTTTGTACTTTCTCCCAAACAGTGCCGATTTCATATTAACACAAGTTATTTCAAGACCTTGATCAGCTACCGAAATATTTGGCCAAATAAGTAATATTAAAATAATTATTTTTCTCATTTACGAAAATCATAAAAATCACTAATTTCTCTAAATTTATGTCTTTCTCTTCGCCACAAATAAAAAAAGATTACAATCAATAAAGGTTGTAAAATAACAAAAATAAGGATGTTGATTAACTC
>JAOJAE010000008.1 GCA_028227525.1 Candidatus Pelagibacter sp.
ACTTTAAAACTCAAAAAAAAAACAATTCATTCTATTTTTCATTTTGGAGAATTTTCTAGAATATATCAAAGTTTTTTAAAAACAGAAGAATGTATGGACTCAAATGTATCTGGTACAAACGCTGTCATTAATTTTTGTTTTTCTAATAAAATTAAATTAATTTATTCTGCAACATCTGCAAGTATAGGAAATAATGGTAAAGATAAAAATTTGTCTCCTTATGCATTTAGTAAAGCTAAAAATTTAGAAATGTTAAATAACTTAAAAAGATGGTTTGGATTTAAATTTGAAATAATTTATTTTTATAACGTTTATGGTCAAAGACAAATAAGCAAAGGTCATATGGCGACTGTAATAGGCATATTTGAAGAACAATTTCGCAACAATAAGCCATTAACAGTTGTTAGACCAGGAAATCAATCAAGAAGATTTACACATATTGATGACACTGTGGATGCTTGCTATTTTGCATGGAAAAAAAATAAGTGTAACCATTACATTATTTCAAATAAAAAAAGCTATACTATATTTCAGGTTGCCAAAATGTTTAATTCAAAAATTAAATATCTAAAAGCTAGAAAAGGTGAAAGGCAGGTTTCTTCTTTAACAAATATGAATTTATCAAATAAAGTTTACAAAATTTTTGGTAAGATAAATCTCGATAATTATATTAAAAATATTGTTAAAAAACGTTAAAAAAAACTATCAATTCAAGGTTTACAATATTTTTTAAATAGGTATAAGTCCTTTGCCGGTGATTATTGCGAAGGGGTTATACCCGATCCCATATCGAACTCGGAAGTCAAGCCCTTCTGCGCCGATGGTACTTTGTCTTAAGACATGGAAGAGTAGGACATCGCCGGCATTTAAAGATTATGAAAATTAAAAGCTCGCTAAAATCTATAAAAAAAAGAGATCTTAACTCTAAACTTGTAAGAAGAAGAGGCAGAGTTTATGTTATTAATAAAACTAATCCAAAATTTAAAGCAAGACAGAAGTAATTTTTATGGATAATGAAAACCATAAAAATACCTGGAACAATTTTACAAAATTTGTGTTGTGGGGAACGGTCGCAGTTATTGGTGTTTTAGTTCTAATGGCAATATTCTTACTATAAGATCAATGTATGAAAATTGCTTCTATTTTTGAAAATCAAAAAATTGAAAAAAGAATAGCAATTACTCCTGAGATTGCAAAAAAATATATATCCCTTGGTCTTGAAGTTTCATTACCTGAAAATTATGGAAGTCATCTTGGAATTAAAGATGAAGAGTATAAAGAATTAGGAGTATCAATTTCAAAAGATGAAAAAGAAATCATATCTAGTGCGGATATTATTGTTCAGTTAGGCTTATTAGATGATGATAAAATTTCTATTTTAAAAGAAAATCAAACATTTATTGGGATTTTAAACCCATATCATAATAAAGATAAGATAAATGATTTAGTTAAAAAAAATATAAATACTTTTTCACTTGAATTACTTCCAAGAATTACAAGAGCTCAATCAATGGATATATTATCTTCTCAAGCAAATCTTGCTGGTTATAAAGCGGTAGTAGAGTCATTTGCTAATTTTGAGAAGGCAATTCCAATGATGATGACTGCAGCAGGCACGATCCCAGCTGCAAAAGTTTTAGTAGTTGGAGCTGGGGTTGCTGGATTACAAGCAATTGCAACAGCAAAACGAATGGGGGCAATTGTATTTTCAACAGATGTTAGAATGGCTTCTAAAGAACAGGTTGAAAGTTTAGGGGGAAAATTTTTAACAATTGAAGGAGCTGAAAATTTAGAATCTGAAGGAGGTTATGCTAAAGAAGCATCAGATGATTTTAAAAAGAAGCAAGAAGAATTATTGTCAGAAACATTAAAGAAGATTGATATTGTAATTTGCACAGCTTTAATTCCTGGAAAAAAAGCACCAGTGATTATTAAAGAAGGCATGATCAATAATATGAGATCAGGTTCAATAATTTACGATTTAGCAGCCATTCAAGGTGGAAATACAGCACACACTAAAGTTGATGAAATTATAGATACCAATGGTGTTAAAATAATGGGAGAAAGTAATATTTTAAATAAACTTCCAACTTCAGCATCTAATTTATATGCAAAAAATGTATTTAATTTTGTGTCGAATTTATATGATAAAGAAAATAATAAAATTAATATAAATTTAGAAGACGAGATAATTAAAAAAACGTTAATAAAATAAAATTATGGAAATAGATCCTTTTATATTTAGATTAAGTATTTTTATCCTTTCAATTTTTATTGGATACTATGTGGTTTGGAGCGTTACCCCATCACTTCATACACCTTTAATGTCTGTTACCAATGCAATTTCATCAGTGATTATTGTTGGAGCAATTATTGCAGGTTTGGCAGGGAACTCTGATGCTATATTTAACACTTCAAGTATCTTTGGGTTTTTAGCAATATCACTAGCAGCTATTAATATATTTGGTGGTTTTTTAGTCACACAGAGAATGCTTGCAATGTATAAAAAAAAGAAAAAGGATAAATAATGTTATCAGGAAATTTATCAGCCATATTTTATTTAATTTCAGGGGTATTATTCATTTTAGCTTTAAGAGGACTTTCCTCACCTGAAACATCCAGACAAGGAAATTTCTTTGGTATTTTAGGAATGATTATTGCAATTACAGTTACTTTTTTATCCATTGGTAATTTTTCAACTGGATTTGTAATTGTTTTAATATTTCTTTTAATAGGAGGATTAATAGGCGCTTTTATTGCATATAAAATTCCAATGACTGCAATGCCTGAATTGGTAGCTGGCTTTCATAGTTTGGTTGGACTCGCAGCAGTATTTGTTGCAATAGCTGCTTTTTTAAATCCAGAAGCTTTTAATTTAGGATTTCCAGGTAATATTAAACTTGGAAGCTTAATTGAAATGTCAATTGGTGCAGCAGTGGGTGCGATAACTTTTTCAGGTTCAATTATTGCTTTTTTAAAACTTCAAGGAATAATGTCAGGTTCACCTATAACTTTTAAAGGACAACACCCACTAAATGCCTTAATCTTAATTTCAATAATTGTATTAACTTATCTACTTTGCTCTACACAATCTTCTAATTTATTTTGGATACTATTGGCAGTTTCTTTTTTAATCGGTTTTTTATTGATCATTCCAATTGGTGGTGCAGATATGCCGGTAGTGATTTCAATGTTAAACTCTTATTCTGGTTGGGCAGCGGCTGGAATTGGTTTTACATTAGAAAATACTGCTTTAATTATTACGGGCGCATTAGTAGGTTCATCTGGAGCAATTCTTTCTTACATAATGTGTAAGGGAATGAATAGATCTTTCTTTAATGTTATATTAGGTGGATTTGGCGCAACTGAACAAAGTGCAGGAGAAAAAAATAAAGAACAAAGACCTGTGAAAAGTGGAAACGCAGATGATGCTGCTTTTTTAATGAAAAATGCATCATCAGTTATAATTGTGCCTGGTTATGGGATGGCAGTGGCACAAGCACAGCATGCTTTAAGAGAAATGGTAGATACATTAAAGAAGAATGATATAAAAGTTTCATACGCTATACATCCTGTTGCAGGTAGAATGCCAGGACATATGAATGTTTTATTAGCAGAAGCAAATGTTCCATATGATGAGGTATTTGAATTAGAAGAAATTAATAATGATTTTGCTAATGCGGATGTTGCATTTGTAATTGGTGCTAATGATGTAACAAATCCAGTTGCAAAAACTGATCCTCAAAGTCCAATTTATGGGATGCCTGTTTTAGATGTTGAAAAATGTAAATCTGTTTTATTTGTAAAAAGAAGCCTTTCACCTGGATACGCAGGAATTGATAATGATCTGTTTTATAAAGAAAATACTTTAATGTTATTTGCTGATGCCAAAAAGATGACAGAAGATATTACTAAAAATTTATAGGTGATTAATTGAAAACCAAGATATTTTGCGACATTGCTGAATTAAATCTTATTAGAAAATTTAACAAAAAAAAAATTGTTAAAGGTTTTACAACTAATCCAAGTTTAATGAGAAAAGCTGGTGCTAAAGATTACAAATTATATTCAAAAAAAATTTTAAAAATTTGTAATAATAAGCCCGTATCACTGGAAGTTTTTGCTGATGAGTACAAAGAAATAAAGAAACAAGCTATACAAATTAACAATTGGGGAAAAAATGTTTTTGTTAAGGTTCCTGTTGTCAATTCAAAAGGTAAGTTTATGGGAAAAGTTATTAAAGAGTTAAATTCTCAAAATATAAAGCTTAATATTACTGCTGTATATAGCGCTCATCAAACAAAAAAAATTCTAAATTTAATTAATAAAAAAACAAAAATAATAATATCTATTTTTGCAGGAAGAGCAGGTGATACTGGGAAAGACCCAGTTCCTGAGTTTAAAAAAAGTATCAAACTTGCAAAAAAATTTAAAAATGTTGAAATACTATGGGCGAGTGTAAGAGAGCCATATAATTATTTACAAGCAAAAAATTTAGGATGTCATATAATAACCATTCCACCTAATATTATTGAAAAAATAGAGAAATTTGGAAAATCTTTTAATAGTTTATCTGTCGAAACAGTAAAAGCTTTTATAACAGATAGTAAAAAATCAAATTTTAAGATTTAATTAATGTAATAATTCATTACTGTCTTTAAAAAAAAATTTTTATAATATTTTATGAATAATTTAAGTAAATTTACAAAAAAATATCTTGATGACTTGTCAACATCAATTTTGAATTCAAACATGAAAAATTTAGAACTTTCTGTATTAGAAATACTAAAAAAAATTAAAAAAAAAAAATCAATTTACGTGTGTGGCAATGGTGGTTCGGCTGCAATAGCAAATCACTATGTTGTAGACTTTCTTAAATTTTTTCGACAAAATTCAAAATTTTATCCAAAAATTTATAGTTTATCAAATAACATAGAAACAATTACTGCAATTTCAAATGATATAAAATATGATAAAATTTTTAGCTATCAAGCAAAAAACTATTGTACTAAAGAAGATTTGATAATTATTATTAGCTCTTCTGGAAACTCAAAAAATATTGTTGAACTTATAAAGTTTGCTAAAAAAAGGGGAATTACTACAATTGGTTTCAGTGGATTTAAAGGGGGATATTTGAAAAAAAATTGTGATATCTCGATTCATGTAAATGCTCAAAATTATGGAATTTCAGAAGATGCTCACCATGTTATGATGCATATTCAATTACAGTATTTAATATTTGCGATAAAAAAGAAATTAATAAAAAATTAGATTTAAGATATTTTTTTTGTTTGATGAGCGCTATATCTGTAATTAAATTTTGTTTATTTAAAAAAAACTTGTTAAAAATTTTGAAGCATATAATAAATTACGAAATTAAATTTTTATGAAAAAAATTGTTATTACTGGAGGACTTGGATACATAGGAACAGAATTGTGTAAAATTTATTCGGGCTATAGTTGGAATGACAAAATATTAGTTATAGATAATAGGTTTATCTCAGAAAGAGTAAATCAGATTAGAAATTGGAACATGGATTTTGTACAAGGAGATGTTCTAGATAAAGAATTAATCAAAAAATATTGTAAAGATGCTGATATTATTCATCATTTAGCAGGCATAACATCAGTCCCGAGAGTTAAGAGTGAAAGTAATAAAATTAATGACAAAAAAATAATAGATGTAGCAGAAAAAGGTACTCGAAATATTTTAGATGTAATAAGTGATGATTGCAAAATTATATTACCCTCATCACATGTTGTATATGAAGGAATGCACAAAGTTAAGAGTGATATAAAAGAAAATGAAGATACACTACCAGTACTTGCTTATGGTAAGTCAAAAGATATTAATGAAAAACAATTAAAAGCTTCAGGAAAAAAATATGTAATTTTAAGATTAGGTTCAGTCTATGGTTATTCAACTGATACTGCCCGATTAGATATAATGGCTAATTTTTTTGCAAAGTTAGCTTCTCAAGATGGTGTTTTAAGATTATTTGCGGGTGGAAGACAAGTAAAAAGTTTGGTCCCACTGATTGATGTAGCTAGATGCTTTAAATTTATGGAGGAAAGGGAGGATATTACTTCAGAATTATTTAATCTAACAAAAGATACAAAAACTGTGAAAGAGGTAGCGGAAATATGCAAAAAATATAATCCAAAAATTACTATAAGAGAAACAAATGATGAGGTTCCAAATTTAGGTTTTTCACTTTCAAACAAAAAACTTTTAAAAACAGGATTCAAATTTTTATATGCTTTAGAAGAGAGCATCAAAGAAATGATTTTTAAATGGTCTAAACAAAATTTAATTACAGATTTAGAGCATGTTAGAGATGGTGATAATGAATTTATTGACAATAGAGGAAAAATTAGCAACCATGAACTGACTGAGCCAATTAATTTAATAGGACTTATCGACTCAAAAAAAGGCACAATTAGAGCAAATCATTATCATCCACAACAAGAGCAGAAATGTTTATTTACTAAAGGCCAAATAATTGAAATATTTCAAGATATTTTAAATCCAAATTCACCAAAGATTACCCAAGTTGTAAATGAAGGGCAATTATCAATCATAAAACCAAATGTAGCACATACAATGGTTTTTACTAAAGATACAACTTTTCTTAATTTAGTTAGAGGTGATAGAGATCATGAAAATTATGGAATATCACATACTATAAGACACACATTTGTTGACGAAGCAGAGAGAGATCTTTTAATGAACAGTTACAAGTTTGATTGTAGATGTTGTGGAAACACAAAACTAAAAAGAGTAGTTTCATTGGGATATCAACCATTAGCTAATAATTTAATTAATAAACAAAATGAAAAATGTGAATTATATCCTCTCGAGGTAAATTATTGTGATAACTGCCATAACTGCCAATTATCTGTTGCAGTAGATCCAAAAAAAATGTTTTCAAATTATTTATATACATCATCAACTTCATCAAGTTTTAGGCAACACTTTAAAAGTGCAGCTATGAAATATATTGATGAATTTAAATTAAAGAAAAATAAATCATATATCATTGATATTGGAAGCAATGATGGTGTAGCGTTAAAACCATTTAAAGATAAAGGTTTTAAAAATATTTTAGGTGTTGAACCAGCAAAAAATTTATCAACGTTAGCTAATAAAAATAATATAAAAACTCTAAACATTTTTTTAAATAAAAGAAATATCAAAAAAATAAAGAAAAATGCAGATATTATTTTAGCTTCTAACGTTTTTGCACATTCAGATAATTTAAAAGAAATGGCAGAATGTATGATCAATCTTATTTCAAAAAAAGGAACTATAATAATTGAAGTTCAATATCTTATGAACACTTTAAAAGATCTTACTTTTGACAATATTTATCATGAACATTATAATTATTGGTCTTTAACTTCTCTAACTAATTTTTTTAAACAATTTAAAATAAAAATATTTAGAGCAGAAAAAATAAAAACACATGGCGGATCTATTAGAATTTATTTAAAAAAAGATAAAAATGTTAAAATAGAAAAAAGTGTAAAAACTCTTTTAAATGAAGAAGAAAAATTTGGGATTAAGGATTTCAAAACTTATCAGGAGTTTGGAAACAAAGTATATAAAATAAGGGATAATGTAATAAATAATATAAACAAAATTAAAAAAGCAGGAGAAAAAATAATTGGATATGGATCCCCAGCGAAAGCTACAACCGCTTTAAATTTTTTTAATATTGGAAAACAAATAGATTTTATCATTGAGGATAATAAATTAAAACACAATAAATTTTTACCAGGTGTTAAAATTCCAATAAAATCTAAAAAAAAATTGACAAATAAAAATCACACAATATTGGTTTTAGCATGGAATTTTTTTGATGAGATAAAAAAAAATAATAAATCATTATCTAAAAAATTCATAAGCATTAAAGAATTAGAAAAAATTTAAATTTTTATATTTATCTTGATAATAATCAAAATAGATAATCGGGATAAAATTATTTTATACTAATTGATTTAGGAATTAAAATATTTTCAAACATTCAGAGTTGATTTTTTATATTTTAATAAAGATATTTTTTAAATAAATTTTTATGAAGATGTATTTATCAGAAAGTTTTTGTTGAAATTGGTTGCGGGGGACGGATTTGAACCGCCGACCTTCAGGTTATGAGCCTGACGAGCTACCAGACTGCTCCACCCCGCGGTATTCTTAAATTCTATTTTTAAGTTTATTTAACTTTTTAACTCTCTTAATATTTTCTTGTAAAATTCTTTTTTTCTTCTCAGAAGGTTTTTCGTAGGTATTTTTTAATTTTATTACTTTAAAAAAACCATCACGTTGAAGTTTTCTTTTTAGAACTCTCAGTGCTTGTTCAATATTATTATCTTTAACTTCTATTTTCATAAATAATTTTAAATGTGACTGATTATCACTATAAATTTTTGATGTCTATCAAATTTATTCAATGTTTGAAATTTCTTTTGCTTGTTTTGCTTTTTCTTTTTCTTTTTTTTCTCTTTTTATTCTTCTCTCAGCTTTTTCTAGTGCTTCCACTAGATCTTTTTGACTAAATAGGTTTAAAGCAACAGGATCTTTTGGATTTAAATTATTATAGTTCCAATAGCTTTTATTTCTTATCGAAGTAACGGAATTTTTTGTTATCCCAACTAGTTTTGCGATTTGCGAATCTTTAAGCATGTTATGCTGTCGGATTAACCATAGCGCAGAGTCTGGTTTATCTTGTCTTTTAGATAAAGGTACATATTTTTTAATTTTTTTTTCACTATTAGAAATTTCAATGTCTGTACTCTTGATTAGCAAAGGTCTATTTTCATCTTTAGATGATAATTCAATTTCCTCTCTAGATAATTGTCCAGATATTATTGGGTTATAAGCCTTGATACCTTTTGCAACTTCACCGTCGGCTATTCCTTGAATTTCAACTTCATGCAAGTTGCAGAAATTGGCAATTTGTTTGAAAGTGAGTGTCGTATTTTCGACCAACCAAACCGCTGTAGCCATTGGCATCAAAGGTGCTTTTGACATTTAATTTTTCTTATCTGATTTAAAGTTTTGAAATTTTTTATTAAATTTACTAATTCTACCTTTGTCCATTAGCTTTTGTTTGCCACCTGTCCATGCAGAATGAGATTTTGGATCTATTTCCAATTTAAGTAAATCACCTTCTGCCCCCCAAGTTGATTTCGTTTCAAATTGTGTTCCATCAGTCATTTCGACTTTAATTGTGTGATAATTTGGATGTATGTCTTTTTTCATATCGAGACTTATAGCAAAAGAATTTTATAACACAATTAAAAGTTAACTAAATTTTCCAACATTTTGTCATTAATTGCAGCACTTGAAGCCCTAATATCAATCTTATCTACATCAAATTTATGAATATCATTTACAACTCCTCCTGCTTCTTTGACTAATATTTCTCCAGCAGCAACATCCCACAGATTAATATTATTATGAAAAAAACCATCAAGTCTTCCAGATGCAACATAGGCCAAATCTAAGGCAGCACATCCACTATATCTCATATTAAGATTACTAAATTTTACACCTTCATGGTTACTTGAAAATAGACAATCATCAATAGAATTTTTTTTTGATACTCTTAATCTTTTGTTATTTAAGAATGCTCCTTTATCTTTTTCTGCAAAAAACATTTCATCTTTGATTGGATCAAAAATTAAACCACTTACAGTTTCATTTTTGTGCTGAAGAGCAATACAAATTGCAAAGTGAGGTATGCCATGTAAAAAGTTTGTTGTTCCATCTATTGGATCAATTATCCAAATGTTTTCTTTATCTTTATTTTTAATTATTCCAGTTTCTTCAGTTATAAAAGAATAATTTTTTTTAATTTTTGATAATTCTTCAATCAAAACTTTTTCTACATGCTTGTCTGTCTTTGTAACAAAATCATAGGGTCCTTTTTTGGATACTTGTAATTTTTCAACTTCACCAAAATCACGGATTACAGATTTTGATGCTTTTTCAGCAGCTTTAATCATGATGTTTAGATTTGATGATATAGAAATCATTTATTTAGATTTTTTTGACATACTCTAGACTTCTTGTATCAACGATGACTTCATCACCAGACTCAATAAATGGTGGCACTTGAATGTTTAAACCATTGTCAAGTGTTGCAGGTTTATATGAGGAAGAAACAGTTTGTCCTTTTAGTGCAACGTCTGTTGTTTCTATCTTACACTTTACTTGATTTGGAAGTTCAATTGAAATTGGATTTTCATTATAAAAACTAACAGTCACCTCTAGATTTTCAGTTAATAATTTTCCTTGTTCTCCAACAATTTCTTTTTTGATTTCAACTTGCTCAAATGTTTTTGGTTCCATAAAAAAATAATTATTTTCATCTTCATAGAGATAATTAAATTTAGTTTCTTCTAATGATGCTTTTTCAACAGTCTCACTAGACCTAAATCGCTCATTTAATTTTGTGTTTTTTTCCAAACTTTTCATTTCCACTTGGGCAAATGCTCCACCTTTACCTGGTTTCACATGTTGAGTTTTTAGAACCTGCCATAAATCACTTTTATACTCTAAAAGCATTCCTACTCTAATTTCACCAGCATTAATCTTCATTTAAGTTTTTCTATAGTTTCTAAGGGTTTATATTTTTTATTATTCCAAACGTAGCTTGAAATAGCTAATAAATTAGCATTGTTCAATAGCAGTTTGTTATAATTATCAAAATTTATTCCACCAATTGCAACTATTGGGGTTTTGGTTAGCTTTTTAATTTTATTTAAAATTTTAATATTAGCCTTAAATTTTACTTTTTTGGTTTTAGTGGAAAAGAAAGCGCCAAAGGCAATATAATCAACATTTTCTTTAATAGCAGCTTTTGCTAATTTGATAGAATTATGGCAGGTAATTCCAATAATATTTTTTCCAATTATTTTTCTAGCATTTTTTATGTCCATATCTTTTTGACCCAAATGACAACCATCTGCATTAAGTTTTTTTGAGAGTATGGGGTCATCATTAACTATAAATTTAATATTATTTTTTTTACAAATTCGTTGAATTCTTTTTCCTATTACAATTTTTTGTTTAAGTGAATATTTTTTAAGTCTCAATTGAAATAGAGCTACCTTACCAGTATCAAGTACTTTTTTTAAATCCTGATAGAATTGAGGATAAATTTTATTTGGGGAAATAAGATAAATAAATCTTTTTTTATTTATTCTCAAGTTCTTTAGACCATTTGCTTTGAGCTGCTAAAGTATTCATTCTTGCTCTATGATTAAAAATATTTTGAGTACCTTCGATATTATTAATATCTTTCGCCCAGAATTTTAAAGCACTTTGTTGAAGAGCTCTTCCATATGAGTAAGTCATTATAAAATTAGTATTATTATTTTTATTGATTAAGTTTAAATTTTCTGTTGCCTCAACTTCTGATTGGCCACCTGATAAAAAAGCAATTCCAGGAACTTCATTTGGAACCGATTTTTTTAAACACTCAAGTGTTTTAGATGAAACTTCTTCATTGGAGATTTTATTTTTTGATTTATTTCCTGCTAAAATCATATTTGGTTTTAAAATTATGCCTGTAAGGTCGATTTTGTGAATTAAAAGCTCTTCAAAACATTTTTGAATTACTTCTGATGTTTTTATTAAGCAATCATCTGCAGAGTGATCTCCATCCATTAATACTTCTGGTTCAACAATTGGAACCATTCCACATTCTTGTACTAGAGCAGAATATCTTGCTAAAGCATGTGCATTTGACGTAATTGCAAGTTTACTTGGATATTTTTCTCCAATATTATAAACACCTCTCCACTTTGTAAATCTTGCACCAAGCTCATAATATTTTTTTAATCTTTCTCTTAGTCCATCTAAACCCTCGGTAACTTTTTCATCTAATGAATTGGCTAAATCTTTTGCACCAGTATCAACTTTAATACCTGGAACAGCTCCTGTCTCTGAAATTATGGCTGGGATTATTTTTCCATTATCTGATTTTTGATTGATTGTTTCATCATACAATATAACTCCGCCAATGCAGTCTTTCATACTATCTGCTGTAAAAAGCGTTTCTCTAAAAAGAAGTCTATTTTCTGGTGTTGATTGAACATTTACTGACTCTAATCTTTTAGTCATAGTTCCATTGCTTTCGTCTGCGGCTAGTATGCCTTTACCATTTGAAAGAATTTTAAGGGCTATTTTATTAAGTTCAGACATTTTAGTTTAAAGCTTTTATACCAGGAAGTTCTTTGCCTTCAAGATATTCTAAAAAAGCTCCCCCAGCAGTTGAAACAAAATTGAAATCATTTACTGCATTTAAACTATTCAATAATGAAACTGTATCTCCTCCTCCAGCAACTGAATAGATTTTATTAGATTTATTATTTTCAATCATCTTCTTAGCAATTTTAATGCTGCCATTAGCAAAATTTGGATTTTCAAAATACCCAGCAGGTCCGTTCCATAAAATGGTGTTACTTTCATCAATAATATTACAAATAACTTTAATAGTTTTTGGACCAATATCTAAAATCATTTCATCAGATGAAATTTCACTTAATTCTTTAATTTGTGGGCTTCCATTTAAGTTTTTCCCCACAACAATGTCTTCAGGGTAAATTATTTTACAGTTATTGATTTCTGAAAGTGAAAAAATTTCTTTTATAATTGGATCAGAGTTTTCTTCTTGTAACGATTTTCCAATTTGGTTGCCCATATATTTAATAATATTGTTAGCCATTCCGCCTACAATTATAATGTTGTCAAATTTAGGTATTAAATTCTTAATTATATTAATTTTAGTAGAGACTTTTGAGCCTCCAATAATACAGGTTATAGGTTTTTTAATTTCAGAAGTAATTTTTTTTAAAGCACCAACTTCTAAATCAAGCTGTAATCCAGAGTAACAAGGTAAAAAATTTGTTATTTCATCAATTGATGCGTGCGCCCTATGAGAACATGAAAAAGCATCATTGACATAAATATCAGCTAAACTTGCAAGTTGTTTTGCAAAGTGTGAATTATTTTTTTCCTCATCAGGATAAAATCTTATATTCTCTAACATGACTATTTTTTCATCATCATTATTAAATAAATCTTTTAAAGCTATTTCTTTAATATCTTTAGTAATGAGTTTAATATTTTGATTCAATTTTATTTCTAAATCTTGACATATGGGTCTAAGTGAAAGTTCGTTTACCACTTGTCCTTTAGGTCTTCCCACATGAGAAATAATTATGATTTTTGTATTTTGAGAAATTAGAAATTTTAAAGTAGGTAGAATTTTATCAATCCTTGTTGTGTCAGTGATTTTGTTATCAATTAAAGGAACATTTAAATCTAATCTTAATAATATTTTTTGATTATTAAGATTTAATTCTTCACTGATACTTTTCATTAAGAGATTTTATGAACGTATTCTGCTATGTCACACATTCTATTTGAAAATCCCCACTCATTGTCATACCAGGCTGAAATTTTTCCCATATTTTTACCTACTACGCTAGTAAGTGAAGCATCTACAATTGCTGATGATGAATTATGATTAAAGTCAATAGATACTAGTTTTTCTGATGTTATTTCTAATATTTTTTTAGACTGATTTTTTGAAACCTCTTTAAAAACCTGATTAATTTTTTCCTTGCTTATCTCCTTTTTAGTACAAAAAACTAATTCAATCAGGGACACATTTGGAGTTGGAACTCGCATCGCAACACCTTCTAATTTACCTTTTAAAGATGGAATTATTTCCCCTATAGCTTTTGAAGCTCCGGTAGAAGTTGGAACAATCGATTGGCTTGCAGATCTTGCTCTTCTCGGATCTTTGTGAGAATTATCTAAAATTCTTTGATCACTAGTAAAGGCATGAATTGTAGTCATAAAACCTTTTTCAATTTCAAAATTTTTATGAAGTGTACTTGCAACTGGAGCCAAACAATTTGTGGTACAAGATGCTGCAGAAATTATTTGATCATTTTTTGTAAGCTCTTCTTCATTTACCCCAAATACAATAGTTTTATCTGCGTTTTTACATGGAGCAGAGACTACAACTTTTTTTGCACCATTCTTGATATGTGCTAATAATTTTTCTTTTGAATTAAATTTACCAGTACATTCAAAAACGTAATCAACGCTAAATTTTTTCCAATTAATATCCTCAATTTTAGACTCTTGAGAAAAAGTAATTTTATTTTTATTTATAATTAAATGATTTTCATCGTAATCAAGATCTGCATTAAATTTTCCATGAACAGAATCGTATTTGATTAGTGTGCAACTCGCCTCTGAATTAGATCTATTATTGATATGTTTTATTTGAATATTTTTATTTTCGCTTTCAATAATTGCTCTAATAACCATTCGACCAATTCTTCCCATTCCATTGATTCCAACTTTTATAGTCATATTTTTTTCTCGAAAAGTTTTTTTGTTTTATTTGTAATATTTGCAGCTGTTAAACCAAAGTGTTTGTAAATTTCTTTGTAGGGTGCACTTTTTCCAAATGTATCAATTCCAAAAGATAAGCCATCTCTACCTATATATTTTTTCCAACAATCGGTTGATGCTGCTTCTATCGAAATTTTTATTTTTGTCTCATTAATTATCTTTTGTTGATATGAGTTTGATTGTTTATCAAAAAGATCTTGGCAAGGCATCGATATTACTTTTGAGTATATCTTATATTTGGCTAATTTATGACTTGTCTCAATTGCTAAACTAACTTCAGAACCACTAGCAAGTATTGTTAAATGAATTTTTTTGTTTGTCCTCAAAACCTCATATGCACCTAAAGAACATTTATTAGTGTTTGAAACTTTTTTTCTTATTGGTTCAAGATTTTGTCTAGTTAAAGATAAGACACTAGGTGTTTTTGAACTTTTTAATGCATGTTCCCAACATTCAATGGTTTCCATTCTATCTGCAGGTCTAAAAATATTTAGATTTGGAATAGATCGCAAACCTGATAATTGTTCTATGGGTTGATGGGTTGGACCATCTTCTCCAAGACCAATAGAATCGTGTGTCATAACATAAATAACTCTTTGCTCCATTAATGCCGATAGTCTTATTGATGGTTTGCAATAATCTGAAAATATTAAAAATGTTCCACCATAAGGAATAAAATTACTATGAAGAGCAAGTCCATTCATTATTCCACTCATTGCATGTTCTCTTACTCCATAGTGAATGTAATTACCATTAAACTCACCTCGCTTTATTATTTTATGATATTTTGTTTTAGTATTATTTGATCCCGCTAAATCTGCAGAACCTCCAATTAAATTATTAGCAATACTAGTTAATGCATTTAAAGTAAGTTCCGATGATTTTCTTGTGGCTAAACTTTTTAATTCTTTAATTGCATTTTGTTTTTCTGTTTGTAAAATTTTTGTAAAATTATTTTTTATTAAATTGTTTATTTTTGCTTTTTTCTTTTTGTAAATCTTACTCCAAGCATTCTCAAGTTTTTCACCTCTTTTACCAATTTTTTTCCACTCATTTAAAATTTTATTTGGAATCTCAAAAGGTTTATATTTCCAATTTAGAGTTTTTCTTACAAGTTTAATTTCATCTAAACCTAAAGGACTTCCATGAGATGACGATTTGCCTGATTTATTTGGAGAACCATAACCAATTTTAGTTTTACAAGAAATCACAGTTGGTTTTTTTGCATTTTGCACTCTTTTTAAAGCTTTATAAATTTCTTTTTCATTATGACCATCAATAAGAATGTATTCCCATCCATAACTTTCAAATCTTTTTTTATAATTATCTGAAACTGCCAAACTAGTCGGTCCATCGATCGATATTGAATTATTATCAAAAAGCATCACTAAATTTTTAAGTTTCAAATGTCCAGCTAAACTCATTGCTTCATGACTTATCCCTTCCATCAAACAACCATCACCAGCAAGAACGTAGGTTTTGTGATTTATTATTTCTTTACCTAATTTTTTTTTTAAAATTTCTTCAGCAATTGCAAAGCCAACTGCATTTGCAATTCCTTGTCCAAGTGGACCTGTTGTAGTCTCAATACCAGTATTAGGATGATACTCTGGGTGACCTGCACATATTGAATTAAGTTGTCTAAACTTTTTTATACTATTGAGTGAAATACTTCTATATCCAGTTAAGTATAATAAGGAGTAAAGCAACATTGAACCATGACCTGCTGACAAAACAAATCTATCTCTATTTACCCAATTTGGATTTTTTGGATTAAATCTTAAAAAATTTTTAAACAAAACAGTTGCAACATCTGCCATACCCATTGGCATACCAGGGTGACCAGAATTTGCTTTCTGCACAGCATCAATTGAAAGAAATCTGATGCAATTTGCTAAATCATTGTGTAGTTTATTCAAAATTATCCTGACTAGACTAAGAAGAATCTATTTAATAATATAAACATATATATATGAATTCTATAATCGAAAAAGAAAAAAAATTAAATGAAGCGCTTTCAGAGTTAAAAAATTTAGATCTAAGTAACCCTGATTTAAAAAATAATATTGAAAATTTAAGTTCTCAAAAAACTCAATTAGAAATTGAAAAATCTCAATTAGAAGATAAATACAAATCTCTATTGGAGGAACATACTAATTTGTCAAAAAAACTTGAAGAAATTCAAAATAAAGAAAGATTAGAGCAAAAAAAACAAATAGAGTTTTCTGATAAAATTGATGAATTAAATCAGGAAACAGATACTTTGTTAGAGGAAATAGATAAATGGCAAATGTAAGTATTAAATTTAATAACAAAGAGTTTTTATTGTCATGTGAAGATGGTCAAGAGGAGCATCTTGAAGAATTATTAATTCAAATTAATCAAAAATTTAATGATCTTAAAAATAATCTTGGAAATTTAGGTGAAAATAAGCTTCTTTTAATTACAGCTGTTAAGATTATGGATGAGTATTATGAGACTAAAAAAAAAGTTGAACAAAAGAAAAATGAATTAAAAGATCTCTCTAATAAATTTAGAGAACTGAAATCACTTATTTACGATTATAGAGATAAAAAGGAGGAAGAGATTAAAGAGTTAAATATCAATCATTTAAATTTTAAAAATGAAATTGAGGCTAATCATAAAAAGTACGAACAATTAATCAATGATGCGGCAGATGAAATATCTAATTTTATTGAAAAGGCCAAATTAGAAAATATATCTCAATAAATTTCTGTGAATAAATCCGAAATAAGAAATAAAATTATAAAAATCCGAAAAAATAAATTCAACAAAGATTTAAAAATCAATTTAGGTAAGTTTATTTCTTTCTTAAAAATAAATAAATTAAATCTTAAAAGTGTTGGTGGCTATTATCCATCAAACTATGAAATAGATGATTTGGATATTTTAGATTTATTAGAAAAAAAAAATTTTAAAGTATCCTTGCCAATTATAAAAAAAGATAATCAGATGAACTTTTACAGGTGGTCAAGAAAAGATCCATTAAAAATAAATAAATTTGGTATCCCCGAACCTTTTTCATCTAAGGTTTTTTATCCAGATATTTTATTGGTACCATTAGTTGCCTATGATAGAAGTTTAAATAGGTTGGGTTATGGCGGAGGTTATTATGATCGATATATAGAAAAAATAGAAAAAATTAAAAAAGTTATAAAAATTGGGTTAGCATTTTCATTTCAAAAGATCTCATCTATACCAACTAATCAATATGATAAAAGATTAGATTTTATTGTTACTGAAGAAGAAATTTTAAGATGAAAATATTATTTTTAGGTGATGTAGTTGGAATTTCGGGTTGTTCAAAATTAATGAATAATTTGATGAATGAAATTAAATCAAAAAATATAGATTTTGTTATTGTAAATGGAGAAAATGCAGCTTCACAAGGAGTTGGTTTAACAAAAGAAATATGTCATGATTTTTTCAATTGTGGAGTAGATGTAATTACAACCGGAAATCATGTATGGGACCAAAAAGAAATAATGGAGTATATAGATAAAGAAGAGAGGTTATTGCGTCCTAAAAATCTTTTTGAACCAGCCCCAGGTAGAGGTTTCAATATTTATAACACTAAAAATGATATTAAAATTGGTGTACTTAATTTAATGGGAAATGTTTTCATGAAAAAGTGTGATGATGTTTTTGAAGTTTCAGAAAAATTTATGAAACAATTTAATTTAAAAAAAGATTATGATTTCCTTGTTGTTGATTTCCATGGCGAAATAACCAGTGAAAAAAATGCAATAGGCCATTATTTTGATGGCAAAGCTTCTTTGGTGGTGGGAACTCATACACATATTCCAACTAATGATGCAAGAATATTAACAGGTGGTACAGGCTATCAAACTGACGCTGGAATGTGTGGTGATTATAATTCAGTTATTGGCATGAATGCAGAGAATTCAATAAATAGATTTTTAAAAAAGAATTCAATAAAACATTTTCCTGCAATTGGAGAAGCTACTTTGTGTGGCGTTATAGTCGAATGTAATATAAACACAGGATTAGCTTCAAATATTGAAAGTTATATTTTTGGAGCTCAATTAAAAAATACACATTAAAATTATGGCAGGACACTCACATTGGGCAGGAATTAAACATAAAAAGGGGAAGGCTGACAAACAACGTTCCAAAATATTTTCAAAATTATCAAAAGAAATTACAGTAGCGGCAAAACTTGGTGATAAAGACCCTGCAATGAATCCAAGATTAAGATCTGCAATTCAGGCAGCAAGATCGGCCAACATGCCAAAAGATAATATTGAAAGAGCGATTGATAAATCATCTGCAGTAGCAGGTGTTAATTTTGAAAATCTTAGATATGAAGGATTTGGTCCTGATAAAATTGCAGTAATTGTAGAAACTTTGACTGATAATAAAAATAGAACAGCCTCAAATATTAGAACTATATTTCAAAAAAGTGGTGGAAGCTTAGGAACCCAAGGATCAGCATCACATAATTTTAATCAATTAGGTATTATTAAAATTGATAAACAAGAAATTTCAGATGAAAAAATTTTTGAACTTGCAATTGAATCTGGAGCTGACGAATGTATCTCTAATGATCAATTTCATGAAATTCAATGTCCAATGAGTGATATTTACAATGTTAAAAAAAAATTAGAGACAGTTGTTACAAATTTTATTTCGACAGAAATAGAATGGATTGCCCTAAATAATGCTAATGTTGAAAAAGATAAGCAAGAAAGTGTAATTGAATTTTTAGAAACATTAGAAGATGATGACGATGTGCAAAATGTTTTTTCTAATGCAAACTTTGGAAATATTTAATGCTTGTAATTGGGATTGACCCAGGTATTTCAGGATCAATTTGTTTCTTTCAAGATGGGGAAATTATTGATGTAGTAGAAATGCCCACAATGACTGAAGGAAAAAAAAATAAAAAGCAAGTTAATGGATCTCAAATTTACAATGAAATTTTAGAAAGAAGTAAAAAATTAGATAAAAAAGATATAAAAGTAGTAATAGAACAAGTATCAGCCATGCCAGGTCAGGGTGTAACTAGCATGTTCAACTTTGGTCAATCATATGGAATTTTAAAAGGAATATGCTCTGCAATGCAATTACCAATGTACTTTGTGAGACCTGCAAAATGGAAAAAATATTTTAATCTTATAAATTCAGAAAAAGATGCAAGTAGAACAAGGGCAATTGAGATTTTCCCCTATTTTTCTGGTCAATTATCAAGAAAAAAAGACTCGAATAAAGCTGACGCTATTTTGATAGCGAGTTTTTATTATGAAACTTATAAAATTGAAGAATAGATTAAAATATTAGACAAATTCATGACACATTTAAGTGTGAAGAGTAAATATGGAAGCTGATATCACATCACAAGCAGTGGGTTTGGGTGCTAATACTGATTTTTCTTTAATGAGTCTATTTTTAAGAGCAGATATTATTGTTAAATCAGTAATGATTATATTGATAGTTTGCTCGATTTATTCATGGGCAGTAATTATAGAGAAATTAAGATTGTTTAGAAAAATAAATAAATCATCTGAGGAATTTGAGGATAAATTTTGGAATTCAAAGTCAGCTGAGTCATTTTATAATAGTTTGCCTGCAAAAATTGATGACCCTATGGCAGTAGTTTTTCAAGGTGCCATGGAAAGTTTGCTGAAAAAAAAATCTAAAACGAATTTAAGTGAAAAAATGACCACTTTTTTAGAAGTTGGGATTGAAAAACAGATGGCTAAAATTGACAAAGGTTTTACTTTTTTGGCAACTGTCGGATCTACAGCGCCTTTTATTGGTTTATTTGGAACTGTGTGGGGTATAATGAATTCATTTCAATCTATTGCAATTTCAAGAAATACAAGTTTAGCAATTGTAGCCCCAGGAATAGCAGAAGCATTATTTGCTACTGCATTAGGATTATTAGCCGCAATCCCTGCGGTAGTTGCTTATAATAAATTTAACACAGACTCACAAAAATATTCTCAAAAATTAGAAAATTTTTCAAAAAGATTTTTAACAATAATTTAAATGTCGTTTAAATTAAATCGTTCATCAAAAGAACCTATGAGTGAAATTAACGTAACACCATTCGTAGATGTTATGCTGGTTCTTCTTATTATTTTTATGGTTACGGCTCCATTATTAACTGTTGGGGTACAGGTAGATTTACCAGAAAGTTCAGCAGACTCACTTCCTGAAGAGTCAGAGCCACTTACTTTATCAATTAACTCAAAAGGAGAGATATTTATTCAAGAGGCAAAAGTTGAATTTGATAGTATAATTGCAAAAGTATTGGCAGTTTCAAAAAATAGAACAGATACAAGAATTTATGTTCGCGGTGATAAAACTATTAATTATGGAAGAGTGCTTGAAATAATGGGTCTATTATCAGGCTCTGGTTTTACCAAAGTTGCATTAATATCAGAACCATTGAAACAAAGGTAAATTAAGTGAATAGAAGTTTGATCATTTCTTCTGTTTTACATGGTGCTTTAATTTTTATCACAGCAATGAGTTTGCCTTTTTTAGCAAAAAAACCGCTTGATATTCCACCAATAGTTTCAGTTGAACTCATACAGATTGCAGAAAAAACAAATATACCATTTGCTCCAAAAGCAAAAAAAATAATTGAAAAAAAAAAGAAGAAAAAATTAAAAGAAAAAGAAAAGAAATTAGTATCTGAACAAGCTCCTCCAAAGAAAGTTAAAAAAACAAAAACCAAAACAGTTGTTTCATTGGATGAAAATAAAGAAAAAATTGATAATCAAACTCCTGAAGCAATTCCATTACCAGATAAAACTGTTAAGAAAATTAAAACAAAAAAAGAAAATAAACAAAATCCAGACAAATTAGATGAAGAAGTAAAACAGGTATCAGAGTTTGAAAAAAAAGAATTAGTTGACTTGGATAATATTGCAAAGTTAATTGACAAAGCAAAAGAGGACACAGCAAAAGTAATTAAAAAAAATAACGATATTACTCAAGATCAAGATAAGAATATTGTAACCTCAGGATTAACCATTAGTGAAGAGGATGCTTTAAAAGCTCAAATATTTGGATGTTGGAGCATTCCTCTTGGATTACCTTATAATGAAGATCTATTAGTAAGAATTAAACTAATGCTTGAACCAGATGGTTCGGTAGCAAAAACTGAAATTTTAGATCATGCTAGAATGAATAAACCTGATCAGGGTTTTTATAAAGTATTAGCTGAAAGCGCATTGAGAGCTGTAAAATTATGTCAGCCTTTAAGAGTTCCTACAACAGGATATGAAAGATGGAAAGAATTACAATTAAATTTTGATGCAAGAGAGATGCTAGAAGGTTAAGATAAAGAAATGAAAAAAAATTTTATAATTTTATTTTTAGTAGCTTTACTTCCAATTAAAGCTTTTGCTTTAATTGAAGTAGATATTACAAGAGGAAATTTAAATCCACTTCCGCTAGCTGTTTCACCGTTATCAATTGATAATAAATCCAAAAAAAGTTTTGAAAAAATTCTCAATAAAGAAAACATTGGATCAGAAATTTCTATTATTGTTGAAAATAATTTAAGAACATCAGGTTTATTTAATCCAATAACTAAAGAAGCATTTTTACAAGCCCCAGATATTGCAAATTTAAAACCTAGATTTGAAGATTGGAATTTAATTAAAGCCCAAGCACTTGTTACTGGTAAAGTGACATATATTGATGAAAAATTAAGAGTTGAATTTAGGCTTTGGGATGTTTTGGCAGCTAAAGAAATGATGGCGCTAGCATTCACCACTGTGCCAAGCAATTGGAGAAGAGTTGGACACATTATATCAGATAAAGTTTATGAGAGATTAACAGGGGAAAAAGGATATTTTGATACAAGAATAATCTATGTTGCTGAGGAGGGTCCAAAAACACAAAGAAAAAAAAGATTAGCAATCATGGATCAAGATGGTGCTAATAATAAATTTCTGACACTTGGAAATGAGCTTGTATTAACTCCAAGATTTAATCCAACAAGTCAAATGGTTACATATTTGTCTTATTTTAAAAATTTACCAAGAGTATATCTACTAGATATTGAGACAGGGACCCAAGAAGTTGTGGGTGATTTTCCTGGAATGACTTTTGCACCAAGATTTTCCCCTGACGGTAAAAAAATAATAATGAGTTTTGCTAAAGATGGAAAATCAGATATCTATACGATGGATTTAGAAAATAGATTGGTTGAAAGAATTACCAATCATCCTTCAATTGATACTTCGCCATCTTACTCTCCAAATGGAAAATTTATTGCTTTTAATTCTGATAGAAGTGGGTACCAACAAATTTATATTATGAAAAGTGATGGCAGCGATGTTAAAAGAATTTCTTTTGGAAATGGTATTTATGGTACACCTGTTTGGTCACCCAGAGGTGATTTAATAGCTTTTACTAAATTGCATAAAGGAAAATTTTATATTGGAGTGATGAGGACAGATGGTAAAGGCGAGAGATTGTTAACTGAAAATTATTACCAAGAAGCACCATCTTGGTCTCCAAATGGAAGAGTTCTAATTTTTTATAGAGAAACAAAAACTAACGCAAAAGGCGAAGGATTTTCAGCAAAGCTATGGTCAATAGATTTAACTGGCTATAATGAACGTTTGGTAAAAACTCAAACTGACGCTTCCGACCCATCATGGTCATCTTTATTGAGTAATTAACTTAAATTACTTGATTTTTTAACTTGAAACCTCTAATTAGTTGTGAAAAAGTAAGAAATTGAAATTAGCAGCAAGGAGCAATTTAATGATATTAAGCAAAATTTTTAAAAATGGATTTCTAATACTAGCGGCGTGCCTGGTTTTAACAGCCTGTGCAACAAAGAAAGAAGTTACTACCGCTCCAGAAATCTCAGGTCAAATTCAAGGTGACACGTACACTGGGACAGATACAGTTAAATACTTAGCTGACGGAGTTCCGGATAGAGTTTTCTTTGCAACAAATGAATCAATTTTAACCACAGCTTCTAGGGAAACTTTAAGAGCACAAGCTGCTTGGCTAAGAAAGAATTCAAATATTAATGTAGTTGTAGAAGGTCATGCTGATGAAAGAGGTACAAGGGAGTATAACTTAGCTCTAGGAGAAAGAAGAGCTAATTCAGCTAAAGACTATTTAATGACATATGGAATTTCTTCAGACAGGATATCAGTTCTAAGTTATGGAAAAGAAAGACCAGTTGATGCTGGCTCTACTCCTTTAGCTTGGTCGAAAAATAGAAGATCTGTAACTGTTAAAGCAAATTAATAATTTAAATCTAAAGACCCTTAAACGTAAAAATTTAAGGGTCTTTTTTTTGCCATTTTTATAACCATAAATCTAACTATCAATGAGATTTACAATTAAGGTAATTTTAATAATTTTATTTAATTTAATTTTTTTAAATAATTCTTTTGGAGATAATCATAATATTTATGAAACCTTGAAAATTATTAAGAATGACCTCAAAACTCTAGAAAGAGCAGTTTATTCTGGATCAATTGAAATCAATTCATCATCTAATGAAAGCTCAAGTATTAGTTTAGACAGCAACTCAGAGGATGTGCTTACGAGGCATTTATTAAAGTTATCTGAGGTTGAGGATCAGTTTAGACAATTAACAAATAAATTTGAAGAAATAAACTTTAAGCTTGATAAATTATCCAATAGGTTGTCAAAAATACAAGCAGATAACCAAATACGATTTCAAGATATAGAGTCCATAATAAGTTCTGGTGAAATTACAACAAAATTAACTTCAAACCCAAAAATAGAAACAAAAAATGAAATATTGCCAGGTAGCTCTCAACCACAAGATCTAGGTACGATTACATACAAAGATACTGAGACATCTGAAACATCACAGCAAATTCAATCTGTAGATACTACCGCGACTGTTGTGACAGAAAATTTTCAAGCAGAGGAAAAAATATTACCACAAGATTTATCTCCAAAAAAACAGTATGAATTTGCAACAAGCTTTCTTAAAGTAGGAGATTATAGTACAGCTGAAAGAGCTTTTAGAGAATTTGTTTTAGATAATAGTGAGCATGAACTAGCGGGTAGTGCCCAGTATTGGTATGCTGAAACATTTAGAATTAGACAACTTTATACTGATGCAGCATCAGCTTATTTAGAAGGATATCAAAAATATCCAAAGGGCAACAAGGCTCCTATAAATCTTTTAAAACTTGGTGTATCAATGGTACAAATTGGAGAAAAAGATCAAGGATGTAAAATGATAAACGGAGTAGAATTACAATACCCTAAGGCAAACCAATCAGTAATTCAAAAAGCAAAATATGAGTCCAAAAAATTTGAATGCATCAAAGAAGACTCATAATTTTTTATTTAATAAATTAAAAGATAAACGAACTCTTCAAATTTATAAAAAATTTGAGAGTGAACTATCTATTAACAGTAATTTTATTGTTGCTGTCTCGGGTGGCCCAGATAGTCTTGCACTTTCTTTTTTAGCAAAAATTTATTCAATCAAAAAATCTTTAGATGTTAAATATTTAATTGTTGATCACAGATTAAGAAAAAATTCAACCTTAGAGGCCAAATATGTTCAAAAAAAATTAAAAAATTTTTCTATTAATTTGAATATATTAAATTGGAAAGGAATTAAACCTAAGAAAAATATTCAATCTATTGCTAGAGAAAAAAGATATAAGCTTCTCACAGATGAGGCAAAAAAATTTAGAATTAAAAATATTTTGCTTGGTCATCATTTAGATGATTTATTTGAAAATTTTTTTATAAGAATTTTAAGAGGAAGTGGTCTCAAGGGGTTAATTTCATTAGATAAAGAGACATATAAAAATCAGGTTAATTTAATCAGACCTTTAATCAAGATAGATAAAAATGAATTGATATATTTAAGTAATTATATTTTTGGAACGTATATTAAAGATCCATCAAATGAAGATGATAAATTTAAAAGAGTAAAAATTAGAAATTTTCTAAAACAATTAGGTTTAGAGGGACTTGATAGAAAAAAGTTTTTTTTAACAATTAAAAATCTAAAATTTGCGAATGAAAATATAGAATTTTATACTAATAAAAATTTAGAGGATAACGTAACAGTTTTAAGTCAAAAAAATAATTTAATTTTGAAAGAAAATTTTTTCCATCAATCCAGGGAAGTTGTATTTAGATCATTAACTGAAATAATAAAAATTGTAGGAAAAAAATATTATGCTGCTAGAGGTAAAAAAATTGATAAGATTATTGATTTAGTAAATACTAAATCTTCATTTAAAGTGACTTTAGGTGGTTGTATAATTAAAAAGGTTAGTGAAACAGTAATTTTGTGCAAAGAGTAATAAAATTCATTTATTTTATGATATTTTGTCACTTGTTAAATTCTCAATAATTCTTATCTTATCTCTATGAATTTAAAAAATCTAGCAATGTGGGGTGTCATTGTCTTTTTGACTATTGGCCTTTACAATATGTTTAAAAACCCACAGTCAAATGTTAGGGGCGGCAATCAAATCATTTTTTCAGAATTTTTGACATCAGTTGAAAATGGAGAAGTTTTAAAAGTTGAGATTCAAGGAAATAACATAAAAGGTGTATTTTCTAATGGTAATGCATTTTCAACTTATTCTCCAAATGATCCAAACTTAATAGAAAAATTATCAGATAGAGGAGTAAGTATTTCTGCTTCTCCACTAGAAGAAAAAATGCCTTCGTTATTTGGTGTTCTATTATCTTGGTTTCCAATGTTACTATTAATAGCTGTTTGGATTTTCTTTATGAGACAGATGCAAGGTGGCAAAGGTGGTGCGATGGGATTTGGAAAATCCAAAGCTAAAATGATGAATGAGCTTAAAGGAAAAGTTACATTTAATGATGTTGCTGGAGTTGAGGAAGCTAAAGAAGAAGTGGAAGAAATTGTAGAATTTTTAAAGGATCCAAAAAAGTTCAGTAGACTAGGTGGAAAAATTCCTAGAGGTGCTTTATTGGTTGGACCTCCTGGGACTGGAAAAACATTATTAGCAAGAGCAATCGCTGGTGAAGCTGGAGTTCCATTTTTTACTATTTCAGGCTCAGATTTTGTTGAAATGTTTGTTGGAGTTGGTGCTTCAAGGGTTAGAGATATGTTTGAACAAGGTAAAAAAAATTCTCCATGTATAATTTTTATAGATGAAATAGATGCAGTTGGTCGTAGTAGGGGCGCAGGTTTAGGTGGTGGAAATGATGAACGAGAACAAACTTTAAACCAGTTGTTAGTTGAAATGGATGGATTTGATACTAACGAAGGTGTTATAATAATTGCAGCCACAAACAGACCTGACGTACTTGATCCAGCTTTATTGAGACCTGGTAGATTTGATAGACAAGTAGTTGTTTCAAACCCCGATATAATAGGAAGAGAAAAAATTTTAAAAGTTCATGTTAAAAAAATTAAGATGGCACCAGATGTCAATTTAAGAACTATTGCAAGAGGAACTCCTGGTTTTTCAGGTGCAGATTTAGCTAATCTAGTTAATGAGTCTGCTTTATTAGCAGCAAGGAAAAATAAAAGAATTGTGACATTGGCTGAATTTGAAGAAGCTAAAGATAAAGTAATGATGGGATCTGAAAGACGTTCAATGGTAATGACAGAGGATGAGAAAAAGTTAACAGCTTATCATGAAGGAGGACATGCATTGGTATCATTTAATATGCCAAGTTATGACCCAATCCATAAAGCAACAATAATTCCAAGAGGTAGAGCCCTTGGTATGGTGATGAATTTACCTGAAAGAGATAAACATGGATATTCAATTAAATATCTTAAAGCTAGAATGGCAGTATGTTTTGGAGGAAGAGTTGCAGAAGAATTAATTTTTGGAAAAGACAACATTTCTACAGGTGCTGGTGGAGGTAATGGGTCAGACATTAATCAAGCCACACAACTTGCTAGAGCAATGGTAACAAAGTATGGAATGAGTGAAGAAATGGGGCCAATAGAATATGGAGAAAACCAAGAAGAGGTGTTTTTAGGAAGATCAGTTACTCAAACGCAATCAGTTTCTGAAGAAGTGGCTCAAAAAATAGATAAAGAAATTAGAAAATTGATTGATGAAGGTTACAACCAAGCTACAAAAATATTAACTGAAAAAATTGATGATTTACATAAAATCGCTAAAGCACTAATTGCTTATGAGACTTTAACGGGTGAAGAAATTGAAAACATAATTAATAAAAATTTATATCCAAAAGATAAAGTAGTTGAAAAACCAGAAGAAAATGATGACCAAAGCTCTGCCCTAGGTGCTATGGGATTAAAACCAAAGATAGTTCATTAACAAAAACAAATGAGAAGATATTACACTAGAGCGTGTAATTTCTATTATGGTAATGAATCTAAATTATTGGTTAATAAAAAAAAATCAATTCCTCTTAACGGAAATAAAAATATTTCATTTGATCAAATTGAAATATTATCAAGAGTATCAAAAAGAAAAATTTCTATAAAAGACATAAACAGTTTAGCTAAATCATTAAAGAAACAAATAAAAATAGATTTAAAAAAAATTAAATCAAAACATAAAAATTTTTCAAATTTAAATTTTTTAAAATTACCAAATATAATGGGTGTATTAAATATTACCCCAGATAGTTTTTCTGATGGAGGAAAATTTAACAAATATAACAAAGGACTAAAACATGCATTAGAGATGTTTAGTTTAGGTACTAATATTATTGATATTGGTGGAGAGTCTACTAGACCAGGGTCAAAAGCAATAAGTAGCAAAATAGAATGGCAAAGAATAGAAAAAATAATTAAATCAATAAGTAAAAAAATTCCAATTTCATTAGATACTAGAAAATCATATGTTATGGAAAAAGGAATTAAGCATGGTGTTAAGATTATTAATGATGTTTCAGGATTAAATTATGACGCCGAAACTATTAATGTCTTAAAAAAATACAAAACTCCTTTTGTTATTCAGCATTCTCTTGGAACACCTGATAAAATGCAAAATAAGCCAGTTTATAAAAATGAATTATTAGATATCTATGACTTTTTTGAACATAAAATAAAATTTCTAAAAAAGTTTGGCATTAAGCATAAAAATATTATTATTGATCCAGGCATAGGCTTTGGAAAAAATTTAAAACACAATATGAGTTTGATTAGCAAAATTTCTATTTTTCACTCTCTTGGTTTTCCTGTTCTTGTAGGTAATTCAAGAAAAAGATTCATAAAAGAAATAGCAGGAAAAAATGATACCAAAGTTAGAATAGGTGGCACAATTGCATCATCAATTTTTTTAATGATGCAAGGTGTACAAATATTAAGAATTCATGATGTAAATGAATTGCTTCAAGCATTAAAAGTCTTTAAAGAAACAATAAAGTATCAATGACAAAAAAATATTTTGGAACAGATGGAATAAGAGGTGCGATTAACAGCAAACATATTAATGGTGATATGTTTTTTAAATTTGGCCTAGCATCTGGTAAATATTTTAAATCACAAAAAAAAAGAAAACAAATAGCAGTAATAGCCAAAGATACTAGATTGTCAGGTTATACTCTTGAACCTGCGTTAGTTTCTGGACTTACATCAGCTGGAATGCATGTTTTCACACTAGGACCTTTGCCAACTAACGGTTTAGCAATGTTAACAAAGTCTATGAAAGCCAATATGGGTATTATGATAACTGCATCTCATAATCCTCACTATGACAATGGTTTAAAATTATTTGGACCGGATGGTATGAAGCTATCAGATAAAATTGAAAAAAAGATAGAAAAATTAATTGATAAGAAAATAACAACAAATCTTTCAAGACCAGAAAAATTAGGCAGAGTAAAAAGACTGGAAAATGGAACAAAAGAATATTTAAAAATTTTAAAAAAAAATTTTCCTAAAGAATTTAATTTGAGAGGATTAAGAATAGTAATTGATTGTGCAAATGGTGCAGGATACAGGGCGGGACCAGAGCTATTAAAGTCTTTGGGTGCAAAAGTTATAGCAATTGGTGTAAAGCCAAATGGTATGAATATTAATCGCAACTGTGGCTCTACATTTCCAAATAAAATTAAACTTGCTGTAAAAAAAAATAAAGCTCATCTTGGCATTTCTTTAGATGGTGACGCTGATAGAATTATAATGAGCGATGAATTGGGAAACTTAATTGATGGAGATCAAATAATTGCAGCAATAGCTTCAAGATGGAAAAATAAAAGAATGCTAAAAGGAGGTGTGGTTGGTACCTTGATGTCAAATTATGGAGTAGAAAAATTTTTTAAAAGTGAAAAAATAAAATTTATAAGAGCAAATGTTGGGGATAGATATGTAAAAGAAAAAATGCAAAAAAATAATTATAATTTAGGTGGTGAACAATCTGGCCATATTATTTTAGGAAAATTTGCAACTACTGGTGATGGTTTATTGGTTGCTCTAGAAGCATTATTTGCAATTAGAAAAGGAAAGAAAGCCAGTTCCTTTTTTAATAAGTTCAAGAAAACTCCTCAAATATTAGAGAATATTCATGTTAAAGATAAATCCATAATAAAAAATTCTGAAGTAAAAGAATCTATTAAAAAAGCAGAAAAATTAATGAAAGGTTATGGAAGAATACTAGTTAGGGAGTCTGGCACAGAGTCAAAAATAAGAGTTATGGGAGAAAGTGAAAACAAAGAACTTTTAGATAAGTGTATAAATATTATTCTAAGAAAAATAAAGTGAAGCCTAATTCTAAAGTATTAATTGTTGCAGGATCTGACTCATCTGGAGGAGCAGGCATCCAAGCAGATATTAAAACTATCACAGCTCTTGGGTCTTATGCGATGACAGCCATTACTGCTATTACTGCTCAAAATACCACAGGTGTTAAATCAATTATTGCAATTCCACCAAAAGAAATTTCAAATCAAATTTTATTTACTGCTAAAGATATTAAACCTGATGCCATTAAGATTGGAATGTTGCATTCAGCCAAAGTTATCGAGTCAGTTATTCATTCTCTAAAAATCATTAAAGTAAAAAAAATTATTCTTGATCCTGTAATGGTTGCAAAAGGGGGAACTAAATTAATAGATGATAAAGCAATTAAATTATTGAAAGAAAAGTTGATAAAAAAAGTAACATTAATTACTCCCAACATTCCAGAAGCTGAAATATTAACAAATATCAATATTAATTGTAAAGAGGATATGATCTTTGCTGCTAATAAATTATTAGAGATAGGTGCAAATAATGTATTAATAAAAGGAGGCCACTTAAGATCAAAAATAGTTCAAGATATATTCGTTTCTAAATCTGATATTAAAATTTTTAATAGCAAAAGATACAAAACAATAAATACTCATGGAACTGGTTGTACTTTATCTAGCGCAATAACCACTTTTTTATCATGTGGAAAACCTATAAAGAAATCTTGTGAGCTTGGCATTAACTATGTAAATTCTGGCATTAGAACTAATCCTAAATATGGTAAAGGTCATGGCCCAATCAATCATCTTCATACAATTAATATAGAGAGAAAATTTAAATAATGAAAAATATAGTTGTAGTAGGTTCTCAGTGGGGTGATGAAGGAAAAGGTAAAATTGTTGACTGGCTTTCAGAGCAAGCTGATGTAGTAATTAGATTTCAAGGAGGTCATAATGCGGGTCACACGCTAGTAATTGATGGCGTGACTTATAAGTTAAGATTATTACCTTCTGGAATTGTAAGAAAAAATAAAATTTCAATTATTGGAAATGGAGTTGTTGTTGATCCTTGGGCATTGTTAGAAGAAATCGAAGAAATAAAATCCAAAGGAGTAGATGTTAATATTGATAATTTTATTATTTCTGAAGCTGCAAATTTAATTTTACCATTTCATAGGGAAATGGATGAAATTAGAGAGGATGCAGCAGGGAAGGGTAAAATTGGAACAACTAGAAGAGGAATTGGCCCAGCGTACGAGGACAAAGTTGGAAGAAGATCTATTAGAGTAATGGACCTTAGATCTGAAAAAAATTTAGACCAAAGGTTAGAGTCTGTTTTAGTTCATCACAATGCAATTAGAAAAGGTCTAGGAAAAAAAATTTATGAAAAAGAACAATTAAAAACAGATTTATTGAAAATTGCACCTAAAATATTAAAGTTTTCTCAGCCAGTTTGGCTTAAGATTGATGAATTTAAAAAACAAAAAAAGAAAATTTTATTCGAAGGTGCTCAGGGAATTTTATTAGATGTGGACCATGGAACTTACCCTTATGTAACTTCCTCTAACACAGTTGCATCAAGTGCTGCAACAGGTACAGGATGTGGTCCAAACTCAATCAATTATGTTTTAGGTATTACAAAAGCCTACACAACTAGAGTTGGAGAAGGTCCTTTTCCAACCGAATTAATAGATGACATTGGTGAATTGTTAGGTACACGTGGAAAAGAGTTCGGTACTGTCACTAGTAGAAAAAGAAGATGTGGCTGGTTTGATGGCGTGTTAGTTAGACAGACGATTAAAATTTCAGGTATAGACGGAATCGCGCTAACTAAACTTGATGTACTTGATGAATTAGATGAAATTAAAATGTGTGTTGAATATGAACTTGATGGAAAAAAAATAGAATATTTACCTGCGGCAGTTGAAGATCAGTTAAAAATTAAACCTATATATAAAACCTTTCCTGGATGGAAAACATCCACCAATGGCATTAAGGACATGAATGCTTTGCCTGAAAATGCAAAAAAATATATCTATGCAGTAGAAGAGTTTATAGGTGCAAAAGTATCCAGTGTATCAACTAGTCCCGAAAGAGATGATACTATTCTAGTTGAGAATCCTTTTGATATTTAATTTACTGGTAACAGATTTTTAGACTTTGCCATAAGTAGCATTTGCTTTTGCAACTTCTCAAATGCTTTATTTTCAATTTGTCTCACTCTTTCTCTGCTAATTTTATGTTTTTTACTTAAATCTTCTAAAGTTGTTGGATTATCATTTAATCTTCTTGAGTATAAAATTTCTTTTTCTCTTTCATTTAAGATTTTGATTGAATTTTTTAATAAATCTTTTCTCTGTTCCATTTCTTCTTGGTGTGCAAACTTTAAATCGTGGTCTAATTCTTTATCAACTAGCCAGTCTTGCCATTCATCTCCGTCTTCACCGACTTGAGCATTTAATGAAAATTCTTTACCTGATAGTCTTCTATTCATTGAAACTACTTCTTCTTTACTCACATCTAATTTGTTTGCAATTTCATTTACATGCTCATCCCTTAAATCACCCTCTGATTGAGGTGCAATTTGGTTTTTTATTTTTTTAAGATTGAAAAATAATTTTTTTTGAGCTGTAGTTGTTCCTATTTTTACTAAACTCCAAGATCTTAAAATATATTCTTGGATAGAAGCTTTGATCCACCACATAGCGTATGTCGCTAATCTAAAACCTTTTTCGGGTTCAAATTTTTTAACAGCTTGCATAAGACCAACATTACCCTCAGAAATCATTTCATTAACAGGAAGTCCATATCCTTTGTAGCCCATTGCAATTTTAGCTACTAATCTTAAATGACTTGTTACTAATTTTTCTGCTGCTTTGATATTTCCTGTAGTTTTCCAATTTTTTGCTAACATGTATTCTTCCTCTGCGGCTAACATTGGAAATTTTTTGATTTGCTCTAAATATGCAGACAGACCCCCTTCATTTGAAAGAGCTGGTACATTGCTATTAAAAGTTGCGTTCATGGTTGTATTTATTTAATTAACTATACTAAATTTTCAATGATTTATTCGTATGTATTTTTAAGCGTTTTTAATAAATTATTCAGTTCTTGTGGCAAAATTGAGGAAAAAATCATTTCTTTATTAGTTTTTGGGTGAATAAATCCTAAAGTTTTTGCGTGTAAGAATTGTCTATCTAATTTAGAGATTAAACTTTCTAGCTCTATATCAATATTTTTTAGCTTCTTATATTTTTTTTTGTATTTATCGTCACCAACTATACTATTTCCCATATGAGTCATGTGAACGCGAATTTGATGGGTTCTTCCAGTTTCCAATTTACACTCTACTAAACTTAATGTTGGCGTTTTATCATTTTCAAAGACTTCTATAGTTTTATAATTTGTTATTGCTCGTTTTCCTTTTGAGCTGCTAACTTCCATTAGTTGTCTATTTTTTGAACTACGTGTAATAAAAGTATCAATTTTTCCTTTAGAGGGTCTAAGTTTTCCCCATATTAAAAGTTGATAAACTCTTGTGATTGTATGATCACTGAATTGCTTAGATAAATTTTCATGAGACTCATTATTTTTTGCAATAACCACTAAACCTGAAGTATTTTTATCTATTCTGTGAACTATTCCAGGTCTTAATTCATCCCCGATATTTGATAGGGAGTCTTTATCATAATGCATTAGTGCATTAACAATTGTTTTGTCATGATTTCCAGCGCCTGGATGCATAATTATTCCAGCTGGCTTGTTGATTACTAATAGGTCCTCATCTTCATGAATTATTTCCAGTTTAAAATCATAAGGTTTTAATGAAGCCTCTTCAGGTTGTGGGATATTAAGGCTTAATTTATCCCCAGTTAAAACTTTTTTTGAGGGACTTTTAATAATTTCATCATTTAATTTTAGTTTTTCTTTGAGGATTAAATTTTTAATTCTAGTTCTACTAATCAATTCTTCTCTTTTATTGATTAATACATCAACTCTTAGATTATTTTCATTTTCCTCAACTATAAAATTAATGTTTTTTTCCATAAAATGTAATATTAATACTATGTGCGCTTGTAGCTCAACTGGATAGAGCGCCTGACTTCGGATCAGGAGGTTCTGGGTTCGACTCCTAGCAGGCGCGCCAACTTATTCACCAATATTAATTAAAGTTCCTTTCTCCCTAGCTTTATCAAATGAGTAGTAAAATACTGATACTGCAGCAATTAGATAGGCAGCGTTCAAATAAAGGGCTTGTATTATGTTTTCATAATCTACATATTGATCAACTAAAATATTTCGTGTTTCCTCAAAAATATAAACTAATGGAAGAGCATAGGCTATTAATTGAAAAATTTCTGGCAAAGTTTCAACTGGATAATATATACATCCAAATGGTGCTAGTAAGAACATAGTCGACCATGCAATATTTTCAAAAGATGGACCAAATCTCAACAATCCTGCAGAAACAAATAAACCTAGAGTAATTCCGAAAATATATAAACTTAAAAAAAGAAATGCTAAAGGTAGGCCTAAATCTAATAAAGAAATTCCAAACAATGGGGAGGTCAATAGTATTGCTGGAACCAAACCGATCAAAGCTCTAATTAAAGCAGTAAAAACTAATGATACAATAATTTCACTAATTTTCATTGGAGCAATAAATAAGTTAGTAAAATTTCTACTCCATATTTCTTCTAAAAATAGCATATTAAAACCAATGCTAGTTCTAAACAAAAAATCATATAAAATAGCACAAGAGAGAATTACTCCAACAGCGCCATTGTAGTAGGTGCTATAATCTGCAAAAAAGTTTGAAATAAAACCCCATAATGTGATTTGAATAGATGGCCAATAAATTAAGTCTAAAATTCTAGGAAATGATCTTGTTATTAAATAAAAGTGTCTTAAAAAAAGACCATAAATTCTAGTTAAATTCATTTTTATTTCTTACCAGTTCCAAAAAAACTTCTTCTAAATTTTTTCTTCCATGTTTTGCAATTAAATTATCTGGGGTACCACTATCTACTATTGTCCCATCCTTCATCATTAAAACAGAGTTGCATAGCCTCTTAACTTCATCCATGTTATGTGAAGCAAGCAATACTGATATTTTTTTTTCTTTTTTATAACTTTCTAAAAAGGTTCTAACGAAATCTCCAGTCTCTGGATCTAAAGATGCAGTAGGTTCATCAAGCAAAAGTACAGTAGGATTGTTAATTAATGCTTTTGCTAAGCTTACTCTATTTTTTTGACCCGAAGAAAGCTCACCTGTAATATTGTCTAATAGTTTATTTAATCTTAATTTATTTGATAAATAGTCAATTTGTTCATTAAGGTTATTTACATTATATAATTTTCCATAGACTACTAAATTTTGTCTAACTGTAAGTTTTTTTGGCAATTCTATATATGGAGAAATAAAATTCATTTTATGAAGAAGAGAAATTTTATTTTTTTCAATATCCATTCCATTAATTAAGACCTTACCACTGGTCGGCTTTAATAAGCCGAGCATCATTCCAATTGTAGTTGTTTTTCCGCATCCATTTGGTCCTAACAAACCAACTATTTCATTTTCATTAATTTTAAAGTTAATATTATTTACAGCCTGTTTAGACTTGTAGCTTTTTGATAAATTAATTACTTCAATTGAATTAGTCATTTAATATTTTGAGGCCCTGTTCAGTCTATCATTAATTGTTTTGCCAATACCTTTATTTTTAATTTTTTCGACTGCAATCATTTTATAACCCTCTTTTTTGATTTTTCTTAATATTGTATAAAGATTTTTAGCTGATTGCTGAAGATTATTATTTTTACTTAAATAGTAGTAGTTTTTAAATGTAGTTTTTCTTTTTTTTATTAATACAAAAGCTTCATTTTTTTTTGATTTTTTAGCATTTATTCTTAATGGAATACCAGGAGAATAATGTAAGGGGAATTGACCGGGTGCAATTTTTTTTTTCAAATTAGTTTTAATTAAAACTTTTTTTTTTAATGTTTTTTCTATTTTTGAAATATCTAATCCACCAAATCTAAGTATTGTTGGTTTACTTAATAGATTGATAATAGTGGACTCCAAACCAATTTGGCATCTTCCCCCATCTAGGACATATTTAATTTTTGATCCAAACTCTTCAACAACATCAGATGCTTTAACAGAGCTTAATCTGGTTGATATATTTGCACTTGGTGCAGCTAATGGGTAGTTCAAAACTTTAAGTAGTTTTCTTAATAGAGGATGCTTAGGAAAACGAACAGCAAGGCTTGTTTGTTTATTAGTTACAAATTTAGAAATTTTACTCCCTTTTTTTAATTTCAGAATAAATGTGATCGGTCCGGGAGAAAATTTATTATAGAGCTTAATAAAATTATCATTAATATAACAATCATCTTTAAGCTTATTAATATCTGAATAATGAACAATTAAAGGGTTATTTTTAGGTCTTTTTTTTAAATTAAATATCTTGTTTACTGCAATGTTTGAATAAGCATTTCCAGCTAATCCATAGACAGTTTCAGTTGGCACAGCAACACAATCATTTTTATCTAAATATTTTTTAGCTTTTTTGATATTTGATTGAATAGATTTCATGTATTAATAATTATTATTATATGAAAGATAAAAATTTACTACCTGATAATAATACAAGTACACTTGAGGAGCTAACAGACCAGGCAAATCAAATAATAGAATCTTTAGAAAATGAAAAAGATCTAAATAATTCAGTAGAAAGCTATCAACAATTATTAAAGCTAAACAATATTATTGAAAAAAAATTTCATAAAAGTTTTAGATCTATAGGTGAAGAAACAAATAAAAAAGTTAAAGAAATCATTAAAAAAAAATGAAAACTGAACTTGATAGGATTGCAAAAGATACAAACCTTTTTCTGAAGAAATTTCTTAAGCAACAGAATAATTCTAAATTAATTCCAGCTATGAATTATGGCCTATTTCCTGGTGGAAAAAAAATTAGATCTAAAGTTTTAATTGATATTGGCTCATTACTATCAATAGATTACAAAACATTAATTGCTATCGGTGCTGCCGTAGAATGTATTCATGCTTATTCTCTTATTCATGATGATTTACCATGCATGGATAATGATAAACTCAGAAGAGGAAAGCCATCTACACATATTAAGTTTGGAGAGTCCACAGCAGTGCTTGCTGGAAATTCATTACTTACAATGGCATTTGAAATTTTAGCAAGTCCTACTTTAAAAATAAGTGAAAAAATTAAGATTAACTTGATTAAGAAATTATCTCAATGTTCGGGTCACTTAGGCATAGCAGGTGGTCAATATCTAGATTTAAGTTATGAAAAAAAAAAGATATCCAAAAACAAGATCATAGAAATGGAAATTAAAAAAACAGGAAAATTATTTAGTTTTTGTTGTGCTGTACCTGCAATTATTAAGAAAAAAAATACTAGAGAAATCAAATTTTTTGAAAATATGGGATCTGATATTGGTTTATTATTTCAAATAGCTGATGATTTAATTGATTTCAAAGGTAGCTCTAAAATTGCTGGAAAAAAAACAGGAAAAGATCAAAAAAAAGGTAAAGCTACACTAATAAGCTTACTAGGATATATGAATGCAATTAAATATTGTGATAGAATTATTTTAAAAATAAATAAGAATTTAAAAAAATATGGTTCAAATTCTAAAAATATAAAAGAGACATTGAATTATATTTTATATAGAGAAAAGTAATGCAAAATTATAAATTTTTAAACAATATCAATTTTCCATCTGATTTAAGAAAATTATCAGAAGATGATTTACAAAATGTTTCTGATGAAGTTAGAGAAGAGATGATTAGTGTGGTGTCTGAAACTGGAGGACATTTAGGTGCAGGGTTAGGAGTGGTTGAACTAACAGTTGCTCTGCATTATGTTTTTGATACTCCTAATGATAAATTAATTTGGGATGTAGGACATCAATCTTATCCACATAAAATTTTAACTGGAAGAAAAAGCAAGATTAGATCTTTAAGACAAGGAAATGGATTATCAGGATTTACAAAAAGATCAGAAAGTGAGTATGATCCTTTTGGAGCTGCTCACAGCTCCACATCTATATCATCAGCACTAGGAATTGCTGAAGCAAATAAATTAGCAAATAAATCCTCAAATGTAATTGCTGTAATTGGTGATGGCGCAATAAGTGCGGGCATGGCTTATGAGGCTATGAACAATGCGGGAGCATCAAAAACTAAAATGATTGTTATTTTGAACGATAACGATATGTCAATTGCAAAACCAGTAGGGGCTATGAGAACTTATCTAGCAAAGTTATTTACTGGGAAAATTTATTTCAGTCTAAGGGAAACAATAAAATTGTTAATGTCTTCATTCTCTAAGCGGTTTAGTGACAAAGCTGGTAAGGCTGAAGATTTTCTAAGGTCTGCAGTTACAGGTGGTACATTATTTAACTCATTAGGTTTTTATTATGCGGGTCCAATAGATGGTCATGATCTAACAAGTCTTATTCCGATTCTTAAGAATGCAAGGGACCTGAAACATGAAGGTCCAATTATGATCCATATTAAAACACAAAAAGGAAAAGGTTATTCTTATGCTGAAAAAGCATCTGATCATTACCACGGTGTCTCAAAATTTAATGTGAAAACAGGTGAGCAAGCAAAAAGTGGAAGCAATCTCCCGGCCTATACAAAAGTATTTGCTAATACCTTAGTTAAACATGCTCAAAAAGATAGTAAAATTATTGGAATAACAGCTGCGATGCCTGGTGGAACGGGTATGGATATTTTTGGGAAGGAATTTCCAAAAAGAATGTTTGATGTAGGTATAGCTGAACAACATGCTGTAACTTTTGCAGCTGGTTTAGCAACAGAGGGTTATAAACCTTATGCTGCAATTTATTCTACTTTTTTACAAAGAGCTTATGATCAGGTTGTTCATGATGTGGCCATTCAAAGTTTACCTGTACGATTTGCAATAGATAGAGCTGGCCTAGTTGGGGCAGATGGATCTACACACGCTGGTTCGTTTGATATTACTTATTTATCAACACTACCTAATTTTATTGTTATGGCTGCAAGTGATGAAGTTGAGTTAGTAAAAATGATAAACACTTCAGTTGATATTAACGATAAACCAAGTGCAATTAGATACCCACGTGGAACAGGTGTAGGTCTTGATTTGCCCTCAATTGATGAAAAAATTGAAATTGGAAAAGGAAGAATCATTCAAGAAGGAAACCAAGTTTGTATTTTAAGTTTAGGAACAAGACTTGAAGAATGTAAATTAGCTGTAGAAGAATTAAAAAATAAAGGTGTATCAGTAACAATTGTTGATGCAAGATTTGCAAAGCCTTTAGATCAAGAACTTATCTTAAGATGTGCTAGAGAACATGAGGTTATGATAACTATAGAAGAGGGGTCGATTGGAGGTTTTGGTTCTCATGTTAAAAATTTATTAGCTGAGAAAGGGATATTTGATAAAGGATTAAAGTTTAGAGCAATGATGTTACCTGATACTTTTATTGAACAAGACAATCCTAAAAAAATGTATGATGTAGCAGGGCTAAATGCCTCACAAATTTCAAAGAAAATTTTAGATGTCTTATTTACAAAAGACTCTATTAAAGTGGTAAAAAACTAATTTGGTTTAACTGCACTGAGCTTTGTGCATTAAGTAATGATCTAATAAAACGCAATTCATCATAGCTTCACCTACGGGTACAGCTCTTATCCCTACACATGGGTCATGTCTTCCTTTAACTGATATAGTTGTATTTTTTCCAAATTTATTAATTGTTTTTCTAGTTGTTAAAATTGATGAAGTAGGTTTTACTGCAAAGGAGGCAATAATTTCTTGACCACTTGATATTCCACCCAAGATTCCTCCAGCATTATTAGAGTTAAATTTTAATTTTTTACCCTTTTGAGAAATTTCGTCTGAGTTTTGTTCACCACTTAATTGTGCTGAGTTCATTCCAGATCCAATGTTTACCCCTTTGACAGCGTTAATACTCATTAAACCAGAAGCAATATCAGAGTCTAGTTTTGAATATATGGGGGCACCTAATCCCGCAGGTATTCCTCTTGCTCTTATTTCAATCACAGCTCCGCAAGAAGATCCAGATTTTCTTACACCTAGTAAATATTTTTCCCAAAGTTTAATCATCGATTTATCTGGGCAGAAAAATGGATTTTTAGTTATTACTTTGTCGTTCCATTGATTTACATCACATCCTAATATTCCTAATTGGGTCACGGCCCCAATAACTTTGAACTTTTTTCCTAATTTATTTTGCAAAATTAATTTAGCTATTGCTCCAGCAGCAACACGAGCCGCAGTTTCCCTTGCAGAGGATCTCCCTCCACCCCTATAATCTCTAATTCCATATTTCTTAAAATAAGTTAAATCAGCATGTCCTGGTCTAAATTTATCTTTAATGTTTCCATAATCTTTTGACCTCATATCTTTGTTGTAAATTATTAGTGATATAGGAGTCCCAGTTGTCTTTCCCTCAAATACACCAGATAAAATTTGCACTTTATCGTCTTCTTTACGCTGAGTTGTAAATTTTGATTGTCCAGGTTTTCTTTTATCTAGTTCAATTTGTATATCTTGTTCTTTAATACTTATGTTAGGAGGACATCCATCGACCACACAACCTATTGCAGGTCCGTGAGATTCTCCCCAAGTTGAGAAACGAAATAGCTTTCCAAAAGTATTAAATGACATTATTTATATTGTATAGATTATTTTGTTTAAATTATGAATGAAAAAAACTCACTTGGCCTTAATAACTGCTTCTTAGATCTAGACGATCCCATTGAATTGTTTAAAGTTTGGATGAATGAAGCAAAAAAATCTGAGCCCAATGATCCCAATGCTCTTTCATTAGCAACATCTAATAAAAATAACATACCATCAGTAAGAATGGTTTTGTTAAAAGAGTTTAATCAAAACGGTTTTGTATTTTACACTAATTTAAATAGTCAAAAAGGAAATGAACTTAAAGAAAATCCAAATGCTGCAATGTGTTTTCATTGGAAAAGTCTTTTAAGACAAATAAGAATTAGTGGAACTATAACTCAAGTAGAAGATAGTATAGCTGATCAGTATTATAATTCTCGAGGCTATGACAGTAGGATTGGAGCATGGGCATCAAAACAAAGTAAAGAATTAAAAAATAGAGATGAGCTTGAAAACTCAATTAAAGAGTTTAAGCAAAAATTTGATGATAAAAACAATGTACCAAGACCCAATCATTGGTCCGGTTGGAATTTATCACCGACAAGAATCGAATTTTGGTTGGATGGAGACAACAGAATTCATGAAAGATTAAATTATACTATTGATAAAAGTAGCAATTGGATAAGATCTTTATTAAGTCCTTAAAAATTTCTAGCTAAACTAAACGAAGTAAGGCTTCTTAAAATAGTTTTTTCTTTTGAGTCCTTAAATACTGTAAGAGAGCTTGAAGCAAGATTAATGTAATGTTGAGCTTTTTGATAGCACTCATTTATAATGTCATATTTTTTTATCAAAACAATTATTTTGTTAAAATCATTTTTTTCTCTAAAATCTTTTTTAAAAAATTCAGTTAATAATTTTTTTTCATCAAAATCTATTTTTTGAAATAGTAAAATAATAGGTAAAGTAATTTTAGCTTCAAAAAAATCTTGACCTATCTTTTTACCAAATAATTTTAAATCAGAATTGTAGTCGAGAGTATCATCAGCAATTTGAAAGGTTAGTCCAAGATTTCTTCCATAGAACTCAAGAGCATCTTTTTCTTTAGAGTCAACGTCAGATAAAATTGCTCCTACTTTTGTTGCAGCTGCAAAAAGCTCAGCAGTTTTTGCTGATATAATTTTTAGGTAAGTTTCTTCAAGCATATCAACCTCACCTTTGTGTTGAAGTTGCAAAACTTCTCCTTGAGCAATTTTTGAGGAAGTTGATGACAACAATTTTAAGACTTCCAAATTTCCATCTTCTACCATCATTTCAAAACATCTACTTAATAAATAGTCTCCAATTAAAACTGAAGAATGATTATCCCAAACTTTATTTAATGTGTCCTTACCTCTTCTTATGGTTCCCTCATCAATTACATCATCATGCATTAGAGTTGCACTGTGTATTAATTCAACACAAGCCGCTAAATTAATATCTCTTGAGCCTTTGGAGTACCCACATAATTTTGCTGATCCAAGAGTTAATAGGGCACGTAATCTCTTCCCACCAGTTTGAATGTGGTAGTCAGTCATTTTTTGGACTAACTCAACATCACTGGCTAACTTTGATTTTATCTTTTCTTCAGTAAGAACCAATTTATCTTCAACAGAATCTTTAAGCTGAAAGTATGAGTTGTTTATCTGATTTTTAAGCTGAACTACAGTTCCCATAATTAAATTAAATTAATATATTTAGGTTTTATATATTACTTATCAATTGACGCACCTATTTCTTCATTTATAAGTAATTAATATATTCAATTAATAATTCTATAAGGATTAAAAATGTTCTCTTTTTTTAAAAAGAAAAAGACTGTAGCCCATATAAAACTGAGTGGTGTTATAGGAAATGCTGGAAAATTTAAACAAGGTATAGATTTTGCTGGTCAAGAAGAAATTATAAAAAAGGCTTTTTCTCTTAAAAAAGCATCTTGTGTTGCAATAACTATTAATTCTCCTGGAGGATCACCAGTTCAATCACATTTAATTTATAGTTTTATTAGACAGGAAGCTAAAAACAGTAAAAAAAAAGTAATTGTATTTGCTGAAGATGTTGCTGCATCGGGCGGATACTTAATCTCATGTGCTGGAGATGAAATTTATGCAAATTCAAGCTCAATCATTGGATCTATTGGAGTTATTTATTCTTCATTTGGATTCACAGAATTGATTAAGAAAATTGGTGTTGAAAGAAGAGTTCACACAGCTGGTAAGAATAAAAGTACTTTAGATCCATTTTTAGAAGAAAAAAACGAAGATATAGAAAGATTAAAAAAAATTCAGTTAGATTTACACAAAGATTTTATAGATGTAGTAGAAAAAAGCAGAGGAACTAAATTAAATAAATCTGAAGTAGAGCTTTTTTCAGGAGAATTTTGGTCAGGTAGTAAAGCTAAAGAACTAGGATTAATAGATGGGGTAGGTAATGCTCATCAAATTCTAAAAGAAAAATTTGGAAATGATGTTGTTATTAAAAAATTTGAAAAAACTAAAGGGTGGTTAAGTCAAAAACTTTCTTCTTCTAATAACCAAGTGGATCAATTAGCTAACATTTTAGATGAAAGGTCAATCTGGCAAAGATATGGTTTCTAAATTAAAAAAACCAAAAAAAAAATTTCAATCATTTCAAGATACAATTCTAAGTCTTCAAAAATTCTGGAGTAAACATGGTTGTATTATTTTACAGCCATATGATATGGAAGTTGGGGCTGGTACTTTTCATCCAGCAACTACACTTAGATCGCTAGGTCCAAAGCATTGGAAGGCTGCTTATGTTCAGCCATCAAGAAGACCAACAGATGGAAGGTATGGTGATAATCCAAATCGACTACAGCACTATTATCAATTTCAAGTTTTGATTAAACCTTCACCAGATAATATAAAAAAATTATATTTAAATAGCTTGTCAGTAATTGGTATTGATCATAATGAACATGACATTAGATTTGTAGAAGACGATTGGGAAAGCCCAACACTTGGTGCCGCAGGTTTAGGTTGGGAAGTTTGGTGTGATGGAATGGAGATTACACAATTCACATACTTTCAGCAAATGGCAGGATTTGAATGTAAACCTGTGTCTGTTGAAATTACATATGGATTAGAAAGAATATGTATGTTTACCCAACAACAAAAAAATGTTTATGACCTTATTTGGAATGATGAAGGGGTAAAATATCATGATGTTTTTCATCAAGCAGAAAAAGAATTTTCTGCATATAACTTTGAACACGCAAATATTGATAGTTTATTCAAAATGTTTGATATGTTTGAGCTTGAAGCTAAATCTCTTGTAGAAAAAAATGTATCACTACCAGCGTATGATCAATGCCTAAAGGCAAGTCACATATTTAATATTTTAGACGCTAGAGGAGCAATTAGTGTTGCTCAAAGGGCTGGATATATAGGTAGAATTAGAGATATTACAAAAGCTGCTGCAGGTATTTGGTTAAATAGTCAAAGCTAGATGTCAGAATTTTTTTTAGAATTGTTTAGTGAAGAAATACCTTCAACTCTTCAAAAGAATTTAAGAGAAGATTTATTAAATAGTTTTATTAAATCATTTAATGAAAAGTTTATTTTATTTAAAAAAAGCTCGTCATTTTCAACACCTAATAGACTAATCATTATATTTGAAGGCCTACAAAAACAAATAATTTTAAAATCTGAAGAAATCAAGGGCCCAAGTATAAAAGCTCCAGAACTAGCGTTAGAAGGTTTTATCAGATCAAATAATATTTCTAAAAAAGATCTTTTTAAGAAAGCAACAGATAAAGGAGAGTTTTATTTTTTTAAAACAAAATCAAAAAAGCTTAATACTCAAGATTTATTAGAGGAATTGGTTCCTTTAATATTACAAAAAATTCAGTGGAAAAAATCAATGAGATGGAGTGATTTTAGTTTAAATTGGGGTAGACCGTTAAAATCAATTCTTGCAATTTTTGACAAAAAAAAATTAACTTTTAATTTTCACCATTTAACTTCTTCAAATTCGACATTTGTAGATAAAGAATTTGAGGAAAAGAAAAAAATATTTATTGATTTCAAAGATTACAACAATTTTTTTAAAAAATTAAATATTATCATTGATCATAATCAAAGAAAAAATTTAATAGAAAAAAAATTAAATGAAATTTCAAAGAAGAAAAATATATTAATTGAAGATAATTCCAAGTTACTTGATGAAGTTGTTGACCTAACAGATCAACCTAACGTTATATTGTGTGAATTTGATAGAAAATTTCTAAATATTCCTAAAGAAATTTTAATAATTACTATGCAACATCATCAAAAATATTTTCCAACTTTTGATAAAAAGGGAAATATTACTAATGAATTTTTAGTTGTAACTAATAAGCATGACAAAAGCGGTTTAATAAAACTTGGAAATGAAAGAGTTGTGGAGGCTAGATTAAGTGATGCTGAGTTTTTTTGGCAAAAAGATAAATCACAAAATTTAGTTAAAAGAGTTTCAAGTCTAAAATCTATGAATTACTTTAAAGGACTGGGAACATATTTTGATAAAGTTCAAAGAATGAGAAAGCTTGGCGGTATGCTTTCTGATGAATTGTTAATAAGTAAAGACAAGGTTGAACTTTCTGCATCCATCTGTAAAGTTGATTTAGTTTCTGAACTTGTTGGAGAATTTCCAGAGCTTCAGGGAATTATGGGTGGTTATTTTGCAGAAACACAAGGCTTTGAGAAAGATGTTTGTAAAGCAATAAGTGAACAATATTTGCCAGCTGGATTAAATTCAAAAGTTCCCAAAAAGCCATATAGTGTGGCATTATCATTAGCTGATAAAATAGATACCTTGGTTGGTTTTTTTGGAATAAATCAGAAACCAACAAGTTCCAAAGACCCATTTGCTCTAAGAAGATTGGCCTTGGGAGTAATTAAAACAATAGTTGAAAATAAAAAAGATTTTAAAATAAGAGATTTAATTAGTTATTCTACAGGTCTGTACTTGGATCAAGGTTTTGAATTTAAAAATAAATCTCTTCAAAACGAATTAATTAGTTTTTTGATGGATAGATTGAAATTTTATATGAAAGAAGAGAAAATTCGTAGTGATATTATTTTAGCTTCAACAAGTTCGTTTAATTTAGATCGATCAGTGGTTATTTTTGGTAAGGCCAAAAGTTTAAACAAGTTTGTTAATAAACCTAATGGGATCGATTTGATCTCAAGTTACAAAAGAGCTTCAAATATATTAGAGAGTGAATTAAAAGATAAAAACCTTGAATTATCAAATACAACTGACCCTGGTATTTTTAAAACTGAGTTTGAGAAAAACTTATATAAAAAGATTAATGAACTTAGTAAGTATTTTCAAAGTATTAATAAAGATGAGGATTTTGAACAATCTATCAATAATTTAGCTGAGTCCAAAAAAGTAATTTTTGATTTTTTTGACAATGTGATTGTAAACGATGAGGACATCACAATTAAAAAAAACAGGCTGGAACTAATTCAAATGTTATGTAAAACGTTTGATTATTATGTTAATTTTTCTTTAATCGATTCCCTTCAATGAAAAAACTAATTCTAAATTTTAAATCTAAAGATAGTAAAAAAATAAAAAATCCTAAAAATTTTTTAGGGGGCAAAGGTGCAAATTTATCTGAAATGGGAAGAATGGGTCTACCAGTTCCACCAGGATTTACTATTTCAACAAAGGTATGTGAACTTTTTTATAAAGATAAAAAAAAATTAAATAAAAGCTTAGTTGCCCAGATAAAAAAAGAATTAAAGATTATTGAAAAAGATGTCGGTAAAAAATTTGGTGATTTAAAAAACCCTTTATTACTTTCAGTAAGATCAGGAGCTAGAGTGTCAATGCCAGGAATGATGGATACAATTTTAAACCTAGGTTTAAACGATAAAAATGTTAATGCCTTAGCTTTAAAAACCTCTAATGGAAGATTTGCTAAAGATAGCTATAGAAGATTTATTCAAATGTATGGCAATGTAGTTATGGGAGTTGAAGGTTATCACTTCGAGGAATTAATAGAAAATTATAAACTTACAAAAGGAGTTCTTTTAGATACCGATTTAGATGAGAGTGACTGGGATGGTTTAATAGTTGATTTTAAAAGAACCGTTAAAGAAAAAACTAAAAAAGACTTTCCACAAGATGTTTATCAGCAATTACTTGGAGCAATTAGCGCAGTATTTTTATCTTGGGAAAGCAACAGAGCAAAAGTTTACAGAAAATTAAATCAAATTCCTGCTGAGTGGGGCACAGCAGTAAATGTTCAATCAATGGTTTTTGGTAACATGGGTGAAGATTGTGCAACAGGAGTAGTATTTACTAGAAATCCTTCAGATGGATCAAATGAAATTTATGGAGAATATTTAATAAATGCTCAGGGTGAAGATGTTGTAGCGGGAACAAGAACCCCTCAATACATAACAAAAAAAGCTAGACAACATGCAAAAGTAAAAGCTCCATCAATGGAGGAAGTTATGCCAAATGTTTACAAGCAACTTCACAAAATTTTAAAAAAATTAGAAAAACATTACAGAGATATGCAAGATGTTGAATTTACAGTTGAAAATAAAAAACTGTGGATGCTTCAAACAAGGTCGGGAAAAAGAACAGCTAAGTCAGCAGTAAAGATTGCTGTTGATATGGTTAAAGAAAAATTAATTTCAAAAAAAGAAGCTGTTCTAAGAATTGATCCTAATTCTTTAGATACTTTACTTCACCCAACTTTGGATGAAAAAAGCTCAATAAATGTAATAGCTAATGGTTTGCCAGCTTCTCCAGGTGCCGCTAGTGGAAAAGTAGTATTTTCTTCAGAAGAAGCTGAAAGATTAACTGGGATGATGCAAGATACAATTTTAGTTAGAGTAGAGACATCACCAGAAGATATTCAAGGTATGCATGCCGCCAAAGGGATTTTGACTGCAAGAGGAGGAATGACAAGTCATGCTGCTGTTGTTGCAAGGGGAATGGGCAGACCATGTGTTTCTGGTTCGAGTGAAATTGATATAAATTATGAGAACAAATCATTCAAAACTTCATCTATTGAAATAAAAGAAGGTGAAGTTATAACTATTGATGGATCTACAGGTAGAATTATATCAGGAAGTGTTGTGACAGTTAAACCAGAGATTTCTGGTGATTTTTCAAAGTTGATGTCATGGGCAGATAGCTTTAGAAAATTAAATATTAGAACTAATTCAGAGACACCAAAAGACACAAAAACTGCTAAAGATTTTGGAGCAGAGGGTATCGGTCTTTGTAGAACAGAACATATGTTTTTTGATGAAGAAAGAATTTTATCTGTTCGTGAAATGATTTTATCTAAAACTAAAGAAGATAGAGCTAAAGCACTTGAAAAACTTTTACCTCACCAAAAAAAAGATTTTGTAGAAATTTTTAAAATTATGAGTGGGCTACCTGTTACAGTTCGTTTGTTAGATCCACCTCTTCATGAATTTTTACCTCGTACTGCAAAAGAAATAAATGAAGTGGCAAATGCTGTAAGTCTTCCAGTAAAGGAAGTTGAGTCTAGAATAGAGGAATTGCATGAGCAAAACCCAATGTTAGGTCATAGAGGTTGTAGACTTGGTATATCTTTTCCAGAGATTTATGAAATGCAATGTAGAGCTATTTTTGAAGCATTAGCTGAGCTTAAAAAGAAAAAAATTAAATCAGCATTTCCAGAAATTATGATCCCTTTAGTGTCTACTGAAGCTGAAATTAAAATAATGAAAGATCTAGTAATTAACATTGCTAGTGAAGTTCAAAAAGAACATAAAATCAAAATAGAATTTATGGTTGGAACAATGATTGAACTTCCAAGAGCAGCAATAAAAGCAAAAGAAATTGCTAAACATGCGGAATTTTTTAGTTTTGGAACTAATGATTTAACGCAAACAACATTTGGAATTAGTAGAGACGATAGTGGAAAATTTTTAAATGATTACCTGGATAATAAAATATTTTCAATTGACCCATTTGTTTCAATAGATGATGGGGTTTCAGATTTAGTTGAAATTGCAGTTGAAAGGGGAAAAAGCCAAAATAAAAAATTGAAACTTGGAATTTGTGGAGAACATGGTGGTGACCCCAAAAGTATTGAGTTTTGCTCTAGAGTAGGTCTAGATTATGTTTCTTGTTCACCTTATAGAGTTCCCATTGCAAGACTTGCTGCTGCTCAAGCAGAAATTCAAAAAAAACATTCTAATTAGACCAATTTAATAGCTTAGTGTGTTTTGCTAAATTATCTATTTTTAACTTAAGCTTAGATATATTATAGATTTATTAATGAATAAAAACATTATTATAACAGGTGGATCAG
>JAOJAE010000009.1 GCA_028227525.1 Candidatus Pelagibacter sp.
GGCAGTTAAGTTGTCTCTTACCAACTCTTTTTAATGTAAAAGTAAATAATTTTTTCTTTGCAACTTTAATTGGAATTATACCACAAATATTCTTAGCCGTTTCTATTGGTAGTGGTTTAGAAAAAGTTATTGATCAGAATTCAGAAGTTCCAGGAATATCTGATATAATTTTTTCAGCAGATATTTATTTGCCAATTATAGCTTTTTTTGGATTAATTATATTGTCAATCTTTTTGAGAAAAATTTTCTACAAAAATTAATTATGGTGCTCCCACCCTGTACTGACCAGGGAATTAGTCATTACCAATGACTTGATATACCATTTATCTATAGGAGCTTATAAGCAATTTGTATTTTATTGATAATAAAGCATTTTTTTCAAAATATTGCCTTAATTTTTTGACTAATATGATTTATATCTACGTGAGGAAAATTTTATGGGAATTCATTACGATTATAAATCTACTAAAGGTAATAAGCTTATGGAGAAGCAAGCTAAAAGAGAAAAAAAGCTTGCTGAAAAAAGAGCTAAACGTTTAGCGAAGGAAGGTCCAAAAGAAGAAGAAGTTAAGCCAAAAGTATTAGATGCCTCTAAACCGATAACATTAGATTTTCTGACAAACCCAGATAAAGAATGAATTCAAAAGATAAAAATGAACGTTTAAGTTTAGCGTTAAGAAAAAATTTAAAAAAAAGAAAACTTTTTCAAAAAAAGACTAAGAAAAAAAATAAATAATGTCAGTTCTTTCAGATAAGTGGATTAGAAAAATGTCAAAAGAAGAAGGTATGATTTCTCCTTTTGAAGAAAAACAGGTTAGGGGGGATAATATTTCTTATGGATTATCATCTTTTGGATATGATGCGAGAGTTTCAGATGAGTTTAAGATATTTACAAATGTTAATTCAGAGATAGTTGATCCAAAAAATTTTAAACCAACAAACTTTGTTACCAAAAATACATCTGAATGTATTATTCCACCAAATTCATTTGTTTTAGCAAGAACTGTTGAAAAGTTTAAAATTCCAGATGATGTATTAGTTATTTGTCTTGGTAAGTCTACTTATGCAAGATGTGGGATTATTGTAAATGTGACGCCTCTAGAGCCAGGTTGGGAAGGGTATGTAACACTTGAATTTTCGAACACTACACCTCTTCCAGCAAAAATATATGCAAATGAAGGTGTCGCCCAATTTGTCTTTTTAAAAGGAAATGAAAAACCAGAAGTGACTTATGCAGATCGTGATGGAAAATATATGGGTCAAACTGGGGTAACGCTACCTAAAGTTTAGTCATGCAAAAACTAGAAGTCTTTGGAGCAAACAAGCTCAAAGGACAAATAAAAATATCAGGTTCAAAAAATGCATCTCTACCAATTTTAGCTGCAACTTTATTATCAAAAAAAAAACTTTTATTAAAAAATTTACCTAGAGTAAAAGATATTGAGACGATGGTTAGTTTATTGCAATCATTAGGATCTAAAATTAAATTTAATCAGAACAACTTAGTTATTGATAATATCAAACAAACCAAAAGTTTTGCTTCTTATAGTTTAGTTAAAACTATGAGGGCAGGAATTTTAGTTCTTGGGCCTTTACTTGCTAAATTTGGTAAAGCTAAGGTATCACTTCCAGGTGGTTGTGCAATTGGTACTAGACCTGTTGATATTCATTTAAATGCTTTATCAAGTTTAGGGGTTAAATATAAAATTGTTCAAGGGTATGTTCATGCAACAGCACCTAAAGGATTGATTGGAAATAAAATCAGATTTCCAAAAATATCTGTTGGTGCTACAGAAAATTTAATAATTGCTGCAAGCTTTGCAAAAGGAACAACTGATTTAAGCAACTGCGCCATTGAACCTGAAATAAAAGATTTAGTAAATTTTTTAAAAAAAATGGGATGCAATATCAAATGGGTTGGTAAGCGTTCAATCAAAATTGAAGGAGTGACCGAAGTTAAAGAAACTACTTATTCAGTAATGTTTGATAGAATAGAAGCTGGAACATATTTAGTTGCAGCAGCTGTAACAGAGGGAAATTTAAAGATAAAAAATATAATTCCAAAAATTATCCAAACTGAAATTAATACTTTAAAAAAAATAGGTGCTAAAATTAAAGTTACCAAAGATGAAATTCATATTATCGGTAATAAAAAAGTTAAGAGTATGAATATAAAAACTGCACCGTACCCTGGGTTTCCAACTGATTTACAGGCTCAAATGATGGTATTGCTATGTAAAGCAAACAAACAATCCATAATTAAAGAAGATATTTTTGAAAATAGATTTATGCATGTTGCTGAATTAAATCGAATGGGTGCTAAAATTTCAACCAATGGTAATAAGGCAAAAGTTAGTGGTAATATTAATTTTGAAGCAGCTGAGCTGATGGCAACAGATCTAAGAGCTTCCGTTTCATTAATTCTAGCGGCTTTAACTACTAAAGGAAAATCGGTTATTAATAGAATTTATCATCTTGATCGTGGATATGAAAATATAGAAAAGAAATTAAAAAAAGTTGGAGCAAAAATTAGAAGAGTTAATTAATGGATAAGAAATATTTAGCAAAAATTATTGCAACAGATAATGAGGGTTTGCAAATGATCTCAGCTTGTAGTGCTGGGGCAAAAGTTAAGGTCTCAGATATAAAGTATCTAGCGGCAAATAAAGTTTTCTTATTATCAATTGAGAGAACTAAAGTCGAAACTGATCAGGAAGATAAGAAAATCAACAGCATTTGTAGGTTTGATTTTGTTGATAAAGTCAAATCTAAAAATATAGATCAAAAAAATGAAGATTTAGTTTTAGAATTGATAGGAATAGACTATTTAAAAAATAATGATGAATATGAAATAAATTTAATCTTTAATAACAATTCTCACATTGCTTTGACTACAGAAACAATTGAGGTAACACTAGATGATCAAAACGAAATAAAAGACTGATGAAAATATTAAATAGTATTAATAAAAATTTTGATAAAAATTTAGATAACTTTCTTTTACAAAGAAAAAGAAAAGTTCAATCTAATTCTGTTTCAGTATCTAGTATTATTAAAGATGTTAGGAAAAATGGAGATAAAGCATTAGTAAAATATGAGAAAAAATTTAATCAAAATAATATAATTGTACCATCTCAAAAACAGATTTCTAATTCAATAAAATCACTTGATAAAAAAGTAAAGCAAGCAATTGATATTGCATACAACCGAATATATAAATTTCACTCACTTCAAAAATTTAAAAATATCTCATATGTTGATAAATATAAAAACAAACTTGAGTATAAATATTTACCCTTAGAGTCGGTTGCAATATATGTGCCTGGTTCAACAGCCTCATACCCTTCAAGTGTATTAATGAATGCCATTCCTGCAATTGTTGCAGGGGTTAAAAGAATTGTAATGATCAATCCAGGGTTTAAAGGAAAGCAAAACCCTGCTGTTTTGTATGCTGCTCGTAAATGTAAAATTAAAGAAATCTATTCAATAGGTGGTCCTTCAGCAATAGCAGCTGTTGCTTATGGAACAAAAAAAATTAAGAAAGTAAATAAAATAGTTGGTCCTGGTAATGCGTATGTAGCAGCCGCTAAAAAGGAAGTTTTTGGCGATGTTGGAATTGAGGGAATGACCGCAGGACCTTCTGAAGTCACTATTGTTTGTGATAAATTTTCAAATCCAGAATGGGTTGCGAGCGATTTAATAGGCCAAGCAGAACACGATAATCTTGCTCAATGTATTTTAATTTCAAAAGATAAATCTTTAATTGATCAAGTTAAAAATGAAATTTCTAAACAATTAAAAGAAATTCCAAGATCTTCTATTGCAAGACAAAGCTTATCAAGTAATGGAATTTTAATGCATATTAGTTCTGATAAAAAAATAATAGATGTTGTGAATAAAATAGCACCTGAGCATTTAGAGCTAAATGTGAAGAACTATAAATCTTTTGTGCCAAAAATTAAAAGTTCAGGTTCTGTTTGCTTAGGTAAATATGCTGTGATGGCAATGACTGATTATAATGTTGGATCAAACCATATATTGCCAACCAATGGTTCAGCAAAATATTCAAGTGGAGTAAGTGTAAATGAATTTTATAAACGGATTTCCTATATAAACTTATCTAAAAAGGGTATTGAAAGTCTTGGCCCTTCAGTTATAACACTTGCAAATTATGAAGGATTAGCAGGACATGCTCAATCTGTAAAAAAAAGAATTAGGAGAAAATAAAATTGTCTAAACAAGATTTGCTTGAATTTAAAGGAAAGGTCATGGACCTATTACCAAATGCAATGTTTAGAGTTAAGCTAGAAAATGGGCATACCGTTACAGCTCATACAGCTGGTAAGTTGAGAAAAAATAGAATTAGAGTATTGCAAGGCGATAACGTGACAGTCGAAATGACACCTTACGACCTTACAAAAGGCAGAATAATCTTTAGAGGTTAATTTTTGCCTCGGTAGCTCAGGAGTAGAGCAGAGCCCTGAAAAGGCTTGTGTCGGAGGTGCGAATCCTTCCCGAGGCACCACCATTCACTTTTCGTCTTGAAATAATCATAAAAGAAATTAACTTAATTGAATAATAAATAACAAAAGGACTAAGAAATAAGATGAGTACACTAACTGGTAAAATTAAATGGTATAACGGTAAAAAAGGCTATGGGTTCATTGAAAGAGATGACAAAGAAAAAGATGCCTTTGTACATGCGTCAGCAGTTAAAGCAGCTGATATGAGATATCTAAATGAAGGTGATAAACTTGAGTTTACACTAGAAGACGGTCCAAAAGGTCCTTCTGCAGTTAATCTAAAAAAAATAGACTAATTTAAAAATATTTCAAAGGGCGTTAAATCTTTAAAACAGATTAACGTCCTTTTTTAATTAAAGTCTTGAATAATCATAATTTTTGTCTAAAAGACTGCTCATGATTATAAATGTTACATATAGAGAGACTTCAAGAAGTACTCATAGAATCTGTTTCCATAGCCTGTAGGCTATTTATTTATAATATAATTTTTAATCCACACAAAAATAATATAAAAACAAGGAATGCCTGGGTGGTGTAACGGTTAGCACGAAAGTTTGTGGAACTTTAAGTTTGAGTTCGATTCTCAGCCCGGGTACCAAAAAATGAATAAAGAAAATAAATTAGTTCCTGGATTACCTTCAGGATTTGAAGATCGTTGGGATAAAAAACTTCTTCTCAAAAAAAAGCTATTAAAAGCTATTGAGAATAATTTTATTAAGTTTGGAGCAGAGGCTCTTGAAACCCCTTCGTTTGAAATTAGTGAAAATATAGGATCTTTTCTAGCAGAAGACGATAGTAATCCTATGTCTGATGTATTCTCGTTCCAAGATGGTGAAAAAAGTATTACGCTTCGATATGATTTATCAAGCCCACTTGCAAGATTTGTAGCTCAAAACAATCAAGAACTGCCATCTATTTTTAAGCGGTATCAAATCCAAAATGTATTTCGTAACGAAAAAGCTGGAAATGGTCGTTATAGAGAATTTATGCAAGCCGACTTTGATATTGTTGGAAATGTTAATCCTGCTCAAGCTAATGCAGAACTTTGTAATTTAATATCAAGCACATTATCAGATTGTGGTTTAAACAAAGATCAATTTATAATCAATGTGAGTAATAGAAAAATTGTTCAAGGTCTAATTGATGAATTAAAAATCTCTGAAGAAAAACAAATAAAAGTTATCAGAGCAATCGATAAATTAGATAAACCAGGGTTTGGCCTAAAGGGAGTTAAAGATTTATTAAAAAAAGAGAGAAAAGATCAAAGTGGTGCCATTACTAAGGGAGCCGAGTTATCTGATGATCAAGCAGCACAGATATTAAATTTTCTAAAAATAAAAGATTTAAAAGAATTAAAACAAACTTTAAAAAATCCACTATCTCAAGAAGGAATAAGTGAGTTAGAAAATGTATTTGATGTACTTGGATATGGCTCAAATTTAAACCAAGTTAAAACTAATTTTACAATTGTAAGAGGTCTTGCTTATTATTCGGACTTTATTGTAGAGACTAATTTAAATTTCAAAGTCACAAACAGTAAAGGCAAAGAAGTAGATATTGGAAGTATATGCTCAGGGGGAGCTTATGCAAAATTGATATCAAGATTTAGAGGAGTTGATATTCCAGGAACAGGAATAAGCTTTGGTGTTGATCGGTTATTATTTGCTTTAATGCAATTAGATCAAATTAAAATAGAGGATCAAAAACCAGTTCTAGTTTGTGTAATGGATGAAAAATACTTAAAAAATTATTATGAATTAGTAGATCAGCTAAGAGATAATAATATTAATGCTGAAATTTTTTTAGATAGCAAAAAAAACCTAGGCAAACAATTAACTTTTGCAAATAAACGTGAATTACCAGTTGCAATCATTTGTGGAGAAAATGAGTTTAAAGATAACACGGTCACTATTAAAAACCTTAAAGGTGTTAAGGGTGAAAATAATCAAACAATTCCAAAAGCTGATTTAATTAATGAAGTCAAAAAACTTATCTGAAAATATCCTTAGATCAGTAAAGTCTAAAGGATTTAAGTATATTGATTTACCTTCAGTAATTGAGGCCAATCATATTGTTCAAAGATCAGGTGAAAACTTCAGAAAATTTATATTTTCTTTTATTGATCAAAATGGAAGTGAGCTTTGCCTTAGACCAGATTTAACCATTGCATCATGTCTTAGATATTTAGAAAATAATTTAAAGGGAAAAGAGAAGATTTTTTACAGTGGTCAAGCTTACAGAAAATCACAAAATAAAAAAGATTCTATAATTAGAGATCAGGTTGGATTTGAAATCATTGGATCTAAAGATGAAAAAAATGATGACAAAGAAATTATCAATACATCTTTAAAATCTCTTCAAAATATTAAATATACATCAGGCACACTAACAATTGGCAATGTAGAAATTTTTAATTTGTTAATATCAAAACTAGATATCCCAAAACGTTGGAAGTTAAGACTATCAAGACATTTTTGGAGAGAGAAATATTTTAATGATCTTTTGAAAAGATTAGAGACTAACTCAGATGTAGATCCGACAATCGTTGAGATTGATAAAAAACGATATTTTAAAATGTTAAAAGAAAATCCATCAAAAGTTATCGCAGGAAGATCAATTAATGAAATTTTAAAAAGATTTGATAATAAAATTAGAGACCCAAGAGGAGCTAGTAAGGGTAAAAATATATCAAAAATTATAAAAGAATTTCTTAAAATCAAATGCCCAATAAATAAAACTGCAAATGAACTAAATAAATTTTTTAAAAAAAATAAGATTAATTTAGTAGTTGATCAAAAATATTTTCCAACCTCAAATAATAAAATTTCAAAACTAAATGTAGTTTTCTCAGCTTCATTTGGAAGACAACTAGAATATTACACAGGTATGGTATTTAAAATTGACATTAAATCTAAGTCAAAGAATAGAAATATAATTAATGGCGGAAGATACGATAAATTAATTTCTGATCTAGGTTCAAAAAATCAAGTAGCAGCAGTTGGAGCTGCTTTAAATTTAAATTACTAATGAAAAAAAATATAATTAATATTGGTATTCCAAGTAAAGGTAGACTTAGAAAAGATATTCTAAAAATATTTAAAAAAAATAAATTAGATCTAATTTCGGAACGAGGAGAAAGAGATTTATTAGGTTCAATAAAACAACTATCAAATGTTAAAGTTTTATATCTTCATGCAAGAGAAATTATAGAAAGACTTGGAGATGGTTCATTAGATCTTGGTTTTTCAGGTTATGACTTATTAAAAGAGAGTGAAATTAATATTCAAAATAAAATCAATGTAACTAAAAGATATAATTTTGGAAAAGCAACTTTGGTTGTAGCAATTCCTGATCCATGGATAGATGTTCAAACTGTTGCAGATTTAGAAGAAATTGCATTTGAATTTAAAGATAAAAAAAAGAAAAGATTAAGAGTTGCAACAAAATACCCAAATCTAACTAGAGAATTTTTATTTTCAAAAGGAGTTACACAATTTAAACTAGTTGGGAGTTTAGGAGCTACTGAGGCTTATCCTTTTACAGGATCAAGTGAAATTATTACTGATATAACTTCAACTGGAGAAACTTTAAAAGCTAATAATCTTCGTATTTTAAAAGATGGGGAAATATTAAAATCTGAAGCATGTATGATGATATCTAAATCATCTGTAAAAAAACCAGAAGTTAAGAAATTAGTTAAGTTACTTTCTAAGAATTAAATCTTTCCAATAAATTAAAATAATCTTAATAATATCAAGGTTTCTAGCAACTGCATAAAGTGCAATAACCACCCCTATAATAAATATAATTTTCAAGATTAAGAATAATTCCATTAAATAAGTTTTAAATAATTAAATATATTAATCATATTTTTACTATAAAATAAATTATTAGAATCATGGATATAATCTTAATTGTTTTATTAGTTTTAGTAGTTGGAATTGCTTCATCAATTCTTTATTTAAATTTAAGATCTAAGCCCAAAGATGAAAATGAAAATAAAGAATTTGAAGAAATAGCTAATTTAAAGACTGAGATACAGAATTTAAAAGATACTCTTAATAATACCATTAATACGTCACTAGGATCAATGTCGACCTCGTTTAATAATCTATCAACAGGGGTTACTAAAGATATGACTGAAGCTTTAACCAAAGTGGATGAAAAAGTTGGAAACTTTAACCAACAAGTCCAATTATTAAATCAAAGCCAAGAAGGGATCACCAAAATTTTAGCTGGAGTTAAAAAATATGGAACCCTTGCAGAATTTAGCTTAGATGCCTTAATCAAAGATTTATTACCTGCCTCTCAATTCATGACCAATGTTAAGATGAAAGAGGATACAAGTGAGAATGTCGAGTTTGCAATTAGGCTTCAAGGAGATGTTTTAGTTCCTGTTGATAGTCATTTTCCAGTTGAAAAATTCAAAGCAATTACCGATGGTTATGACGCGGATGACAAAAGAGCTGTTGCTGATGCTAGAGCAAAATTAGCGACTGCTTTTAAAGCTAAGGCTAAAAGCGTTAACGAGAAATATATTGTTCCACCAAAAACTACAGATTTTGCAATTGTTTATGCACCAACTGAAAGTTTGTATAAAGAATTAACTGAATACCAAGACCCAAGCACTAAAGAATTATTAACCCAAGAATTAATGAAAAAACATAAAGTTGTAATCTGTGGCCCAAATACACTTTCTGCTTACTTACAGTCTTTGCATATGGGCTTTCAATCATTAAAAGTTCAAAAAGGAGCAACTGAAATTTATAATCATTTAAAAACAATTAGTTCAAGATTTGGAAAGCACTTTGAAAATATAATTTCTCTTAGAAAGAAATTAGAAGAAGCAATGTCTGTAGTTGATAAGTTTGGAACAGATGCAAGATCAATTACTAGAACTCTTGAAAGTATTAAAGATCCCGAACAACTTGAAAAAGCTGTTCAAACTGAAAATGTAGAAAAATTTGTTGATCACTCAAAACAAGCAAAAAATTAATTTCTATTTTTCTCCAATAAAGAATATAAGAAATCATATGCAGTGGAATAATAAATATATCTACCCAAAATCTACAAGATCAATAGTTGATGGCTCTAGACATTATTCTGTAAATGAAGAACGATTACCTTCAGTGACAACAATTTTAAAAGCAACTGAATCTGAGGAAAAAAAAGCTTCTCTTCAAGCTTGGAAACAAAGAGTAGGCCATAAACAAGCTGAAATTATCACACGTGAAGCAAGCAGTAGAGGAAGTTCAATGCACGAATATTTAGAAAAGTTTTTACTTGGTAAATTAAATTTAGATTTATTAGGAGACAATACTAAAGAGCGGATGATGGCAGACCAGATTATTGATAATGGACTAAGGAATAAACTAGAAGAGATTTGGGGTTGTGAGGCAACTTTATATTATCCAGGAAAATATGCAGGAGCTGCTGACTGCGTTGGTGTTTATGAGAATAAAGAAACTATTATTGATTTTAAACAGAGTAATAAGCCTAAAAAAGATGAATGGATTGATGATTATTATTTGCAATGTGCGGCTTATGCTTTAGCACATAATACTGTACATGGATCTAATATTACTCAAGCAGTCATATTGCTTTGTACAAAAGACAATATGTTTCAAAGGTTTTTAATTGAAGGTGACAGACTTAAAGATTATCAAAAACAATTTTTAGAAAAAGTTGAACAATTTTATGCACAAAGGAGAGCAAATTGAATTACGTAGTTTGGGATATTGAAACAGATTCAGCACAAACAGATTGGGCAACTATTATTGAAATAGGTGGTATTTTACTTGATGAAAACTTCAAAGAAAAAGAACGTTTTCAAGCAAGATGTAGATTACCTCAAGACAGGGTTCCAAGTGCCACTGCTCTTTGTATTAATAAATCAAACGTAGATTTATTAACTAAAGGCAATTTAAGTCATTACGAAATGTTATCTCAAGTTGAGCAAAAATTTAGAGAATGGTCGCCTGCAACTTTTCTAGGTTATTCAAGTATAAATTTTGATGATGAAGTTATTAGAAAAGAATTTTTTAAATCTTTAAGAAAACCTTATTTGACAAATACCGAGGGTAATGTTCGTCATGATGCTTTAAATATAGTTAGAGCAGCATTTGCAATAGATGATGATGTTTTAAAGACAGAATTAAATCCTAAAGGAAATAAATCAATGAAACTAGAGTCTTTAGCAAGATTAAATGGATTTGAATCTGCTGGGGCTCACTCAGCATTATTTGATACTGAACTGACTGTTAAGGTTCTAGATTTAATTAAACAAAAACAACCTACGCTCTGGCAAGAATATTTCAAAACAAGTAGCAAAGTTATTGTCGAGAACATGGTTAAGCAAGAAAAAATATTTACTCTAAATGAATATTTTTATGGAACAAGTCGATTATACTTATGTGCTCCATTACACCCTAATGCTTGTATGCACCCAATTTATAAATGGGGTCAAGCGGTAGATCTTAGAATTGATGTTGAGGCTGTTCAAAAATTAAATTATGAAGATTTAAAAAAAGAGATGAAAAAATCTCCCAAGTTTTTAAGAACTATTAGATCAAACAAAGCTCCAATAATTCTAGATCAAAGTTTTGGTATGAAAGTTGAACCATATAGCAAACTTGATCCTAACTTGATTAAAAAAAGAGCTGAATTAGTTAAATCAAATGAAAAGTTTTCACAAAATGTTTGTAATATTTTAAGAGAAGCTGCTGAAGAAAAAATGGAAACTGCCTCACAAGAGGATATTGAGCCAGAAGAATCTATTTATTCTGGAGGATTTACCTCTGCTAAAGATCAAGCTTTATTTCCTAAATTTCATACTGGTGATTGGAAAGAAAAGTTTGCTTTATTAGATAAATTTGAAGATGAAAGGCTAGTTACATTTGGCCATGGTCTAATATTTAATGAAGCTCCTGAAATTTTACCAAAAGAAGTTCACAAAAAAATTAAACGTCGAATAGCTTCAAGAATTTTGAGTACTAATAAGGAGAAATGGTGGACCGTTTCTGCTTTTTATTCAGAGTGTGATGAGATTAGAGAAAATGAAGATAAGATGTTTTCATTCAAAACTGTCGATGAGAAGCTCAAATTTCTTGATGGAATTAATGATTATGTAATGAATTTAGAGCAAAAGTATTTAGACGCATAATTTAATAAACCAAAAAAAGTCTGTTTTTGCCCATTGAATAATAAATTGAATCAATTATATCAGATATATGCTTAATGATTTTAAAGACGAAGATTTTGATAGTAAAATAAAAAACGAAGATATTTCAGTTATCCAGTTCTCAGCTGCTTGGTGTGGACCTTGTAAAGCTCTAATTCCTGTAATGACTAAGCTTTCAGATGAATATAAAGATAAAGCTGGCTTCTATTACGCAGATATCGAAGATGGTGGAATTAATACCGGGAGTGCTGCAGGAATAAGAGGTGTGCCGACAGTTATCATTTACAAAAAAGGTGTTGAAGTAGATAGAAAAGTTGGTGGAGTTCCTGAAAGCCACATGAAAGAATTTTTAGATAAAAATATCTAATTCAAGTTCAATACTTCTCCAGCAAGATAAAGTGATCCAGTGATTAGGATAATGTCATTTTCCTTGACCGGAATTGACCTGATAGCATCCTCTACACTTTCTTTATAATTGATGTTTTGGAAGCTATTTAGCTTATCTTTAAGCTCTTTTCCTTTAATGGAATTAGGTTGATTAGGGATATCAATAGTGGTCAAGGTTTTAACATCCTTAAAGTAACTCATGTATTCGTTATGATCTTTATTAGCCATCATTCCAAGAATAATATGTTTATTACAATTTAAACTTTCTAAGTATTCATTTAATACTTTTGCCCCTAAAGGATTATGAGATCCATCAACAAATAGTTGATGATCTTTTGCAAGCTCTTTTAGTTTACCAGACTTAATTTCTTGTAGTCTTGCAATACTATTTATTTTTGTAATTCCTTGTTGGATATGTTCTTCTTTAACATCAAAATTTTTTATAGTTCTTAAAGTTACAATAGCTGTTGAGATATTCTCTAATTGAAATTGCCCTTTAACATTTGGCAAAGGTAATTTTATTCCACCCAATTGATCTTCATAATAAAAGAAATCGTTTTCTTTCATTATAAAACTATAATTTTCATTATGAAAAAACTTGCTTGAATTATTATTTGATATTGTTTTTTTAATACTATCTGTAATTTCTTTAGAACTTTGTTTTGCAACTATAATGTTTGAGTTTAAAAGAGTTGAAGTTTTCTCATAAATAATTTTTTCAACATTTTGCTCATTTTCAGGTAGCCAATCTAAATGATCAAGACCAATAGAAGTTACAATGCTAGCTAGATTATTTTTAAGGATATTTGTTGCATCAAACCTATGAAATAAGCCAGTTTCTATTAAATTAATATTATCTGGATATTGAGAAGCTTTTAGAAAATAAGCTGCAGTCAGTATCTCAAAAAAAGTAATGGGTTCATTATTATTAGCACTTTCAATTTCTTCAAATAAATTTGCTAATTCTTCATCGTTAAGTTCTTGGTTATTAAAAACAAACCGCTCATTAATACTTTTTATGTGAGGGCTGGTATAAATATTACATTTAATATTTGCTTCTTTTAAAATTGCAAACATTGCTTGAATGGTTGAATATTTTCCATTGGTACCAACAATTGAAATTGCTTTAAGTTTATCTTGAGGGTTACCTAATCTTTGACAGAGATTTTGAATACGATCTAAACTTAGATCTATTTCTTTAGGATGCAGCTCTTGTAAGCGACTGACTATCTTCTGAAGTTTCATTTTGCTCAGAACTTATAACAGAATTTTGCTTTAACAATATTGATAATAAAGTTCCTATTTTTGATGAAAGATCCTGACGCTCTACAATTAAATCAACGAAACCTGTTTTTTCAACGTATTCACTTCTTTGAAATCCTTCGGGCAATTCCTCTTTTACTGTTCCTTGAATAACTCTTGCACCTGCAAAAGCTATTAATGCACCAGGCTCTGCAATATGGATATCACCTAACATTGCATATGAAGCTGTGATACCACCTGCGGTAGGATCAGTGATGCAAACTAAATAAGGTAAACCATTTTTCTTTAATTCATTAATTGCAAGGGTTGTTCTAGTCATTTGAGATAATGAAATTAAACTTTCCATCATTCTCATACCACCACCAGCACTAATGCATAAAAATGGAGTTCTGTTTTCTATCGCATGTTGAATTCCATATAAAAAAGCCTCTCCTTCAGCTGCAGCCATTGAAGCTCCTAGAAAATCAAAGTCCGATGCAACAGCTGTAACTTTAATATTATTGATAGTTCCACAAACAACCATCATTCCACATTCCATTCCTGTTTTTTTACGAGCTGCTTTTAATCTTTCTTTATAAGGTTTAGAGTCAGTCCAGTTTAATGGATCATCTTTTGGAATTGGAGTTTTAAATACTTCATAATTATTTTTACCAAATAAAATATCAAATCTTTGGCTTGGTTTAATTCTGTGATGTTTGTTGCAATCTGGGCAAACCCATAAGTTTTGCTCTAAATCTTTTTTAAGAATTGGACCTCTACAACAACTTGTCCAGTCACTTTTAGCAATATCTTCTTTTGAAGCTCTTTCATGGAAAGCAGTTTTAATTTTTTCACCTGCTTTTATAATTTTGGTAATCCAGTTCATTTAATTTTATTTTTTAATCTCTTCACGATATTAGTAACATTTGTGACAGGATTTTGTCTCTTTTTAATAGAGTTTGAAATTTCTTTGCAAATTGCACTTCCAACAACTAATCCATCTGCCTTTTTAAGAGATTTTATTGTTTTTTCAGTAATTCCAAATCCAATGACAACATTTTTGGATTTATTTTGATTTTTAATTCTGCTGTATCTTTCAAGTATTTTTCTAGGTGAAACTTTTAGTTTCCCTCCAGTAGTCGAGAGCATACTAATATAGTAAACCATATCATGAGAATCTTTGATAATTTTTTTTAGTCTTACAGATGAAGTTGTCGGAGAAACAAGTTGAATAAAATTAATTCCTCTTTTTTTACATTTAGCCGCAAATTTCTTATTTTCTGGATAAGGAAGATCAACAACTATTAAACCATCAACTTTTACGTTTTTACACTTATCTAAAAATTTATTTTCGTTGTATTGAAAGATCATATTATAATAACCCATCAAAATAATTGGTTTAGTTTTTTTAGATTTTTTAAAATCTTTTGCTATAGAGAAAACATCATTAATTTTAATTCCATTTTTAATAGCACGATAAGCACTTGTTTGAATTTGTCCTCCGTCTGCAATAGGAGTGTTATGAGGAAATCCTAACTCACAAATATCTGCATAATTAGAAATTGATTTTAGTATCTCAAGTGACTTCTTTTTAGTATTATCACCTGCAACAGTATAAGTTAGTAAAGCAGGTCTATTTTCATTTTTTGCATTTTGAAATGCTTGATTAATTAGAGAGGCCATTATCTTTTGCCCAATCTTTCTTTTAAAATATCTCTGTCTTTTTTTGCATCACCACAAGAGTTAACAATAATGATAGTATCTTTGCTTAACTTTGGAGCTATTTTGATAGCTTCAGCAAATGCATGGCTTGGCTCTAGACTTGGATTTAAATTCTCGTATTTAGTGACCATTACATGTGCATCAAGCGCTGCTTCATCAGTTGCATAAGTATATCTTGCTCTTTTAGTATCTTTTAAAAAACAATGAATAGGACTAACTCCAGGATAATCTAGTCCTGCACTTATAGACTCGGTATCATTAATTTGTCCTTCACTATTTTGACAAAGATAAGATGCTGCTCCATGTAAAATTCCAATTTTAGCATTTCGACTTAAAGGTGCTGCATGAAGTTTTGATTTCTGAGGCCCACCAGCTTCAACACCGATTAACTCAATTTGTTTTTTATCATAATCAATAAATTCACTCCAAAAACCGTATGCAGAGCTCCCTCCTCCAACACAGTTAATTAATTTAATTTTATTTGGTATCTTTTTAAATTCTGATTTTAATTGTACTTTTAGTTCTCTAGAGATTTGTGCGGTACTCCAACCACAGATTTTAACAAATATATTTGGACCAACAGTGCTTCCAACACACATATGAGTGTTATCACAATTAGACACCCAGTATCTCATGCATTCACTGACAGCATCAACAAGTGTTTGACTACCTGAGTAAACTGGAACTATTTCAGCTCCATTTTTTCTCATTGCATCACAGTTAGGCTTTTGTCTTTTAATATCCTTTGCACCCATAAAAATTTTACATTTAAGGCCAAATTTTTTAGCAGCCATACTGAGCATTTTCCCTGCATAACCAGCCCCAGTATCACCAACGATGTACTTTTTACCCATTGCTTTACAGATAAGAGCATGAACTGTTGCATTATATATTTTATGCGCTCCTCCATTAGCCTCAGAAACAACTTTTGCCCAAATCTGAGCACCACCTAAATGATTTGTTAAATTATCAAGTTTTACAAATGAAGTAGGAGTTCCAATATAGTTGTTGAAGTAAAAATCTCTTTTTTTTAAAAATTTTTTATCTTTTCTTAGTTTTTTAAATTCATTTGTTAAATCCTCTACAGGTTTTTTTAAAGTCTCAGGAATAAAGCTTCCTCCAAATTTACCACCCCAAAAGCCGTGCTGATCATGTTGATCAATTAAAGGAATTCCTTTTTTAAGTTTCATTTTTTACCTTATTTAAAAATATATCTATTTTGGATTTATCTTTTACCCCAGAAGTCTCAAGACCCCCAGAAATATCTATAATATCTGCTATTTTTTTATAATTTTCAAGATTATCATTTACTTGAATGTTGCCCGCTATCATTAGTGGTTTGTTGATTTTTATTTTTTCAATAAGTGCATGATCAAAACCCATACTCTTTTCGTAACCTTTGCTATCAAATAAATAAATATCAGTTACATCAGAGTACAAATGATATTTTTGAACATCATTTTCATTCCTAATAGTTAAAGCGGTAATAATTTTTTTGTTATATTTTTCTTTAATTGATTTAATTTCATCAGGTGTGCAATCATAAATTTGGTAATAATTAAAAGGAAGGTGTTTAATTTTTTCTAAAATATCTTCATCTGGTTTAACTAGAACTGCTACAAAATTAGATTTAAGATTATCTATTGCTAATAGTTTATTTAGCTTTTCAATATCAACATATCTTGAACTTTTTTTATAATTACAAATAAAACCAATAAATTGAGGTGGGTAGGGATGATTAATTATAAAATTAAGAGTATCGAGATCTGAAATCCCACAGATTTTAGACCCCTTGATCATTTATTTAAGTGATCAATTAATCTTTGAATATTATTTTTGATATTTCCTTTAATTAATGATCTTCCCATTACAATTCCTGATACTTTATTTTTAAAGGCATCATTAGGGGTCATAACTCTTGATTGATCGTTAGCACTATCTCCAGGCAATCTTATTCCAGGAGTTACAATAAATAATTTTTTAAATTTTTTTCTAACCATTTTGGCTTCTTGTGCAGAGCAAACGATACCATCGCATCCTGATTTTTTTATTAGGCCAGCTTGTTTTAAAACTAGCTGTGCAACAGACTTTGTGTATCCTATATCTTTAAGAGATTTATTATTAAGACTCGTTAGAATTGTAACACCAAGTACTTTTAAATCTTTATTAATTGATTTCGCTTTCTTTTTAATGGCTCTTAACATCTCAAGACCACCATTTGCGTGGACTGTTATATATTTACATCTTTTTAAATCCTTTAAACTGTCTAATGCTGACAATGCTGTTTGTGGGATATCGTTAATTTTTAAATCCAACCAAAAGTCTTTTTTAAAGTTTTCTAAGAATTTTCTTCCATTTTTAGAGTAAAAAAATTGTAAGCCAAATTTTGGTACAACTTTGAGTTTGTTTGTCTGTGTTTGTGTTATTATTTTTTTTATTTCACTTAAATTAGAAGTATCACAGGCAACAAATATGTTTTTATGTTTCATCGTTTAATTTTTTAAACAAGTCTTTTGACATTTTAAAGTGAATTGTTTTCTTTTCTGGTGTGTTTACTTTTTCACCTGTTTTAGGGTTTCTTGAGATACGAGCTTTTTGAATATTTGTTGAAAACACCCCAAATCCTCTTAGTTCAACTCTATCTCCTCTTTTAAGTGCACGTTTAATCTCAGTTAAAATTATATTAGTAAATTTTTCGAGGTCTTTTTTTAGAAAATTGGGATAGTTCTCGGAGAGTTGTTTTAAAAGCTTTGATTTTACAATAGCCAATTTAAATCTTTTGTTTACTCTTTATCTTCTTCTTTTTTCTTTAAATCATCAGAAAGTGATGAGAATGGTAAATTTTTACCAGAACCTTCAGATCCATATTTATCTAAAGCTTCTTTTTTCTCAATTTCTTCTAATAGTTTAATACTTAAAACAACTTTTCTCTTATCTAATTGAATTTCTTTTATAGCAACATCAACTTTTTCACCACCTGTCCATCTTGACGGTCGTGCATCTGCTGCATTTATAGCAATCTCTGATTTTTTAATTTGAAAATCCATTTCACAGTTTTCAGGTCTTACAGTTAAACCTTTGTTATCAGTAGAAATTACTTTTACTGTGATAGTTTGATTTTTTTTCTTATCATTAAAGTAATCAAAAGGATCTGCTTGAGTTTGTCTTAGACCTACTCTAATTTTTTGCTCTGAAGCTTTTACTTCAAGTACTTTAACTTTAATTTTGTCACCTTTTTTATACTTTTCTAATTCTTCTTCACCATTATTAAGGTAAGTTAAATCATTGCAGTGTAAAAATGCATCTACATCTAAGTCCTCAACTTTAACAAATAATGAATATTCATTTTTATTAACAACTTCACCTTCAACAATTGTTCCAACTGGATATTTTTTTTCAAAAGTTTCAAATGGATTGTCTTGCGTTAATCTATGTGAGATTGCAACACGTCTTTTTTCTTTATCGATTTCAGTGATTATACAATCTATCTCATCACCAACTTTAAACATTTTTTTAGCTGAAATATTTTTTTTAGTCCAACTTAGTTCACTTGAATGAAGTAAAGTCGTCAGTCCAGGCTCTAATTCACAGAATGCTCCAAAGTCCATTAGCTTAACAACTTTAACTTTATAAATTTTGTTTAATTCATAATTTTCAATATGTTCAAAAGGATCTGGAGAAAGTTGTTTTACAGAACAACCAACTTGTAGTTTTTCTGTATCTACAGTGATTACTTTTAAATCATGTTTTTCACCAATATTAAAAACTTCATCAGGGTGATTTACTCTTGAATAAGAAATCTCTTGTAAATGAACTAAAACATCTAATTCACCATTAACGTTAAAGAAACATCCAAAAGAACTGTAGCCTTTAACTTCAGCTCCTTTAATAATGTCTCCTACTTTATATTTTTCAATAATTTTAGCTTTGTCTTCTTTTTTAAATGATGAGATTATTTCTCTTCGTGATACACAGGCATTTCCTCTAACCTTATCTAACTTTATTAAAGCAAATTTTTGAGGCTCATTCATTAAATGGCTAATATCTTTTAATGGTTTGTCGCTTATTTGAGATCCAGGTAAAAACATCAGGGACCCTGTATCAATGTGTTCAACAATACAACCACCTTTACACTTTGACGTGATTTTACCCATGATTGGTTCATTTTTTTCATAAGCTTCAACAAGCTTATCCCAACCTTTAATTTTTTGAGCTTTGCTAGCAGAAACTAGCACTTCACCATGCTTATCTTCTATTTTTTCTAATAATACTGGAATAGTTTCGCCAACTTTTATTTTATCTGCAAGACCCATACTTTTTAATTCATTAACATCAAGCACTGGCTCACTTTTTAAGCCTTCAACAAATAAGAAAACAAATTTTTCAGTAATTTTGTTAATCTTACCTTCTATTATTTTACCTTCTTCAATTTGGATTTTAGAGAGTTGGCTATTAAGTAGTTTTTCGAATTCTTGTGATGCTGGATTTGAAAGGTCTTTGTATATTTCCATTAAGTATTAATTTTCCTGTCTATAATTTTTTTTATTTTTAAAAAACACGCTCTTTTAGTAAGTTTCGATGTATTTAGCAACACTGAATCTTTAGTTTTCTTTAAGGGTGATACTTTCCTATTATAGTCGCTTTTATCACGTTTTTGGATACTTTTTAGTACTTCTTGGAACGAAATTTCCTTCTTTAGACTTTTAAGCTCTTTATATCTTCTAAGAGCTCTAGTTTTTACATCTGCTGTTATGAAAAATTTAAAATCAGCATCTGGCACAATATTATATGTGATATCTCTTCCATCAAGACATGATCCTTTGTAGTTTTTTGGAGGATTATAGGCAAAATTTAATTGGAAAGAATGAACAAGTCTTCTTGTACTTTTTACTTTGGATATAATTGATGCTTCTGTTCCAACCTCATCTGACAACAAGGCTTTATTTGCAAGATCTTTTACTTTGAGAGTTTTAATCTTAGATTTGATAAAGCTTTGATTAAATTTGTCTGGAAATTTAATTTTTAGATAAGCGATCATTCTATAAATTTTTCCAGTATCTAAATAAAAAAGATTATAATGTTTAGATATTGCTTTTGCTAATGTACCAGCACCTGCTGCCGCAGGTGAGTCGATAGCAACTTTGATAATATTTTTTCTTTTAATCATTATTTTTTTAAATCATTAATTATATTCAAGAACGTAGGAAAGGAAGTTTTAATAGAATCTTTATCATGAATATTCCATGTTCCACCAAATACTGAGGCTGCGATTACACTTGTCATGAAAACTCGATGATCTTTTAGGTAATCTTTAATAACAATCTTTTTATTAATCTTTAAATCAGGGTTACCAAATATTTTAATAGAGCTGTCAGTGGTTATTGTTTTAATTCCTATTTTATTTAGAATTTTTGCACCCCATTTTAATCTAGGACTTTCCTTTTGGTTAAGTTCGCCAATATCTTTAAAGTAAGAAACTCCACTTGCTTTGGCTGCAACTAAAAAAATTATCAAAAACTCATCAATGGCACCACTGTTTAGTTTAGGTGGACAATTAATTGGTTTCAATTTTTTTGTACTTGTAATTAAAATATCAGCTACGAGCTCACCTTTGTAATTCATTTTATTTTTAAATTGGATGTTAACACCCATTTTTTTCAAAATAGTAATTATGCCAATTCTAGATGGATTTATGTTTACGTTTTTAATCAATAATTTTGAATTGTTAGATAGTGCTGTTAAGACAATAAAAAAAGCACTTGAGCTGATATCTGATGGAATCTTATAATTTAAAGGTTTTATTTTTTTAGCTTTTTCAACTTCTATTAAATCATAGTTTTTTTTCTTTTTTACTTTTAAAGGTAAATTTAAGTATTTACACAAAAGCTCAGTGTGATTCCTGCTTGGTTTTGCTTTGATAAAAGTTTTACCTTCCGTTTTTAAACCTGCTAATATAATACTACTTTTAACTTGAGCTGAGCCTTTGTTCTCTAAATAATTAATTGGTAAAAGATTTTCACTTCCTTTTATTGTTAAAGGCAATCCTTTGTTTGTAAGTTTGATATCAGCGCCAAATTTTTTTAATGGTTCTGCAATTCTATTAAAATCTCTTTTAGATAAACTTTTATCACCAATAATTTTTATTTTATGAGGTGTATCAATCAACAGACCCATAATTAATCTTCCTAAAGTTCCCGAGTTTTCTGAATTAATTGTTATATTTTTTTTGTATTTGTAGCCGCTTGGCCCATTACCAATAATTGTACAATTATTTTTATTTAATTTAACTTGTGCCCCTAATTTTTTAACTACATTGATAGCAGCCAAAACATCTTCAGATAAAAGTAAATTATTAGCTTTTGACTTACCTTTTGCTATTGAGGAAAACAAAACCCATCTAATACTTAAGCTTTTGTCTCCAGAAACAGTTATAGTTTTACTGAAGTCTTCAATTTTATTTTTTACAGTAATTTGATTCGCCATTAAATTTATTTAAAAATTAAACGAGTCACCAAAATAAGCAATTTTTGCATCTTTATTATTTACTAATTCTCTAGGTGAACCTTCTGCTACAATTCTTCCATTACTCAATATCATAGCAGAGTCTGTGATCTGAAGGAGTGAAGAGGCAATATGATCACATATGCAAATTGTGATATTTGTTTCTTGTTGTAAGTTAATAATTATTTCTTGTAACATTGAAATTGTGAGTACATCAAGAGCTGAAAAGGGCTCATCGAGAAGCAAGACGTTTGGATCACTTAATAGTGATAAAGAAATAACCAATTTTTTGTATTCACCGCCAGACAGACTCCGTGCCTTGACATCTTTTAAATGATTAAGTTCAAATTTTGAAAGTAAATAATTAATTTTTTCACTTCTTAGATTTTTATTATTAATTACAATTTCACTAATTGCTTTCAAGTTGTCGTAAAGCGTAAGATCTAAAAATGCCCCACCGTGCTGAGGGACGAATCCAATACGAAACTTTCTTGTTCTTAAATATATTGGATATTCATTTGCTTTAGTTCCAGCAATTTTAACTTCACCATTTTTAGGACTTAGCAAACCAGTAATTAAATGAAACAGGGTTGATTTCCCAGCGCCGTTAGGGCCTAATAGACCATGAATACTATTTTTGTTAATACTAAAATTTATATTATTTAAAATTAATCTGTTACCAAATCCGAGAGAAACATTTTTAAACTCAATACTTGGATCTTTTTTTTTAAAACTTTTTATTTTAAATGGTTTTATGATTGCCATCACTTTATATTCGTAACGTTAACTTGTTTATCTGAATTATACATAAAAATTTTTGTATCTTTTGTAGTTGTATCAAGTTCGATTACATCTGCCTTCATTGTATTCTCAAAGTTTTTGTAAACAACATTTCGGGAAATAATAAGTAAATTCTTCATCATTGAGAAATCTAAATAATCACCTGTAATTATATTGTCAACATAATCTATTTTTACATTTTTTGAAAAAATAGTGTCATAATTTATGGTATTATATTTGCCATAATTAGAGGTAATCACGATTAATTCAGAATTTTTAACTAATTTTATATACGCAGTAACATCTGTAAGAAAAATGATATCACTATTATCAAGGTCAATTTCACCTTCTTTTGCGACAAGAATATATTCATTGCCTTTTAAATCTCTCGAGGTGTAATTTATATCTTTGATAATATTAGAATTATAGACAGCTTCTTCATCAATTTCTGTTGTAGGATTAACAGGTTGGGACAACTTACTTTTATCTTCTTTGAAATATTTAGAATAAACAAACCAAGTTAGTATTATTAAAGATAATATTAATACTATCTTTAGAAAAATTTTCTTTTTCATCAAACAATATTTGATTGCAGTATATTATGTATGTGAAGAATACCTATTGTTTTATGCTTATTTTTTTTATCATGTACGCAAAGTGAGGTAATTTTTTTTTCATTCATTATTGCTAGTGCTCTTACAGCTAAAGACTGTTTATCAATGCTAATTGGGTTTTTCGTCATTATTTTTGCAACTTTCATTTCATTTAAATTTTGTTTCTTTTCATTATATCGTCTAATTTGACCATCAGTAATGATGCCGATAGTTTTATTCTGTTTATTTTGAACAATTAAAACTCCTAGTTTTTTATTGCTCAAGATTTTAATAGCACTTTTCATATTTAAGTTTTCTTTTACAAAAGGAATTTTGTTTCCTATTAGCATTATATCTTCTACAGTTTTTAATTGAGCTCCAAGATTACCAGCAGGATGTATTTTTTTAAAATCAAATTTACCAAATTTTTTATATTGCATAGCTGCTATCGCCAACGCATCTCCCAAGGCTAGTTGTGCTGTAGTGCTTGAAGTTGGCACAATACCACCAGATTCTTTTACCTCAGGAATTACAAGTTTAATATCTGATGCTTTGTATAAAATTGAGTCTCTTTTTGACATAATTCCTATCAGAGTAATTTTATTTCTATTTGCATATTGAATTATATTTTTTAGCTCACTTGTTTTGCCAGAGTAGCTTATTAAAATTAAAATATCTTTTTTGGAAATACTTCCTAAATCACCATGAGAGGAGTCACTTGCCGATAAATTAAAAGATGGAGTGCCAACTGAAGATAAAGTTGCTGATATTTTAGCCGCTATTAAACCACTTTTGCCTACACCACACAAAATTACTTTAGATTTACATTTTGCAATTTCAACTACAGCTTTATTAAATGAATTATCAATTTTTTTTTTTAATTTTTGTAATGCTTGTATCTCAAGGTCAATTACTTTTTTTGCTAATGGTATAAATTTTTTAGTCATTAGTGGGACCAAATATCATCTTTAAATAATGCCAAGTCTAACTTTACTCGAGTAGTAAGAAATTTTAAACAATCATTATAAAGATCTATTCTATTTTCTCTTTCTAATATTTTATTTAATTCTTCATGAATCTTATGCAAGTATATCACGTCATTAGCACAGTATTTTAATTGAGCTGGAGAAAGTTCTCCACCAAAATCTGAGCTTTGAAATTGTTTACTGATATCAATATTAATAAATTCTTTTATCAATGTTTTTAATGAGTGACTATCAGAATAAGATCTTGCTAATTTTGATGCAATTTTAGTATCAAGAATATTATTAGTTTCAGTTTTTAAATAGTATTTGATATGAGCTATGTCTGCTCTTCCATAATGAAATATTTTAGTAGTATTTTCATCTGCAAGTAATTTTATTAAATTTGGAGCGTTATAATTCTTCCTATCAAATTGGATTATGTGAGCATCAGAATTACCTGAGGATATCTGAATTAAGCAAAGAGGATCTCGTCTGACATTTAGACCCATAAACTCACCATCAACAGCTATTAGATTGCCTAAATCTAAATCATCTGGTAAATCATTTTTGTGAAGTTGAATATTATTACTCATTTTTAAACATATATAACGGAATTCAAATGAAAGCAAAAAATTGTCTAATTTTTGGTGGGAGTGGTCAGATTGGTCGAAACCTAATTAGAAAGCTAACAAAAAATAACTACAGAGTAACAGTTGTTACAAGAAATATTCATCAAAAGAGCTACGTAATTAAAACGCAGGCTAATGCTGGATATATTGATGTAGTAGAGGCTAATATATTTGATGAAAATAAAATTAGAAATCTTTTTAAAAAAGCAGATATTTGCATAAATCTAATAGGAATTTTATTTGAAAAAAAACGAGGCAATACTTTTAAAAATATTCACTCAGTTTTACCTTCATTATTAGCCAAACTCTGCAAAGAATACAATCTTAAGCATTTTATTCATTTGTCGGCTTTAGGAATAAATGATTCAATAGACTCTGATTATGCGAAAAGCAAATTAGAAGGAGAAAGCCGTGTATTAAAAAATTTTCCGTTAGCTACAATCTTGCGACCATCAGTGGTTTATTCTGTGGATGATAACTTTACTACTAACTTTATGACTTTATTAAATAGATTACCAGTTTTTCCAATTTATTATGAAGGTAAGACAAAATTTGCACCAATTCATTGTTCTGATTTAACAGATACTATTTATCATGTAATCTCTAAAAATATTTATTCAAAAATAATTGAATGTACTGGTCCTGAAATTATAACTTTTAAAGAGCTGTTAGAAAAATTACAGATATTAATTGGTAAGAAAAGAATTTTATTACCTTTTCCATTACCCATCGCTGAGTTGACAGCAAGATTTTTTGAAATGTTGCCGACACCATTACTTACAAGAGATCAATTGAGATTGCTAAAATATGACAATGTTTCATCTGGGAAATATAAAACTAATTCAGATATAGGAGTACCTAGTGTTAGGTTCTTTGATCAGGAGGTAAAAAAGTACTGTTATATGTGGAGAGAAGGTGGACAATTTTCCACAGAAAAATATTTAGCAAATAAAGAGTTGTAAAAAATTATTAATAAATAGTTTTAGGCAGATTTTATTTTTTTCTCAATGAATTCTGGCACTTCTTCTTTGTCTGTAACTTCCTCTTTTTTACCTTTAGGCTGGTAAGCATACAAAAGATGTAACTTACAATAAGAAAAATCTTTTAATGAAGATCTTCCACAAAAATAAAATGATTTTTCATCTGGATGTCCAATTGGCCATTTACATGAACTTTCGTCTAATTCCTCTAATTGTTTAGGATTTTCTGGCTCAAAGTCTTTTTCAATAATTAAAGATTTAAATTTACTTTTTCTTCCTCTTTTGCTTTTGATATTTTTTTCTTCTAAAGAGTTTTCAAAATTTTGATTTGAAGTTGCGGCTCTTGTTTTTATTTTTGCAGAAAGGTTTAATCTATGGGCCTTACCAATTACAGCATTCCTGCTAATACCGCCAATTATCTCAGCGATTTGGCTTGCAGTGTTTCCTTTGCCCCAAAGTTCTTTAAGTTTATTAACTTTTTCTTCGTTCCAGCTCATATCTATATATTGTATTACAGTTTAAAAAAATAACAATATACTGTTACATTGAGAAATTAAACAAGCAAAATCTAAGAGTTATCAACAAAAATGAATTAAAATTGGTTTATAGGTATTTTCAATCATAACTTGTATCTAATAATTAAAATTTATAAAAACTGATTAAAAATTATGAGCTATTTAGCAAAAAATTATAATAGAAAAAAAATTTCATTTAAATATGGAAAGGGAAGCTTTTTATATTCAACTAACGGAAAAAAATATTTAGATTTTGTTCAAGGTATAGCTGTAAATTCTTTAGGACACGCGCATCCTAAATTGGTAAATGCTGTAAATAAACAATCAAAAAAACTTTGGCATGTCTCTAATGCATTTCAAATTCCAGAAGGAGAAATGTTAGCTAAAAAAATAGCTAAAAAAACTTTTGCTGACTATGTTATGTTTCAAAACAGTGGTGCAGAAGCAACAGAGGCAGCTATAAAAGTTGCAAGAAGATACTTCTATTCAATCGGAAAACCTAAAAAAAATAGAATTTTATGTGTTAGAAATAGTTTTCATGGAAGAACACTGGCAGCAATTTATGCAAGTGGTTCAAAAAAAATGACCGAAGGTTTTGGGCCAAAAGTAAGTGGTTTTGATCATTTTGAGTTTGGTAATCATCAATCTTTAAAAAAGAAAATTACAAAAAATACAGCAGCTATAATGATCGAAACTATTATGGGCGAGGGGGGTATTAAGGTAATTCCAGATTGGTGTTTAAGAGAGCTTAGAAAAATTTGTAATAAAAAAAATATTTTATTAATATTAGATGAGGTTCAATGTGGAATTGGAAGATCGGGTGATTTCTTTGCTTTTGAAAAATCTAAGGTAAAACCAGATATTGTTCCAATAGCAAAAGGCATTGGGGGTGGATTCCCAATAGGAGCAGTTTTAATGAATAAAAAAGTAGCATCTAGCATGACTGCTGGAACTCATGGGTCTACTTTTGGTGGAAATCCATTAGCGATGGCTGTGGGTAATTCAGTTATGGATATAATCTCAAATAAGAAATTTTTAAAAAATGTGAAAAGTATTTCAGAATATTTTTTATCTAATCTTAAAGAAATACAAAATAAATATCCAAATATTATTAAAGAAATAAGAGGTAGAGGTTTATTGATTGGAATACAGCTTAAAACAGATCAAACAAAATTTATAAAGAAACTTATGGATAATAACTTATTAACAATAAGAGCTGCTGAAAATGTTGTTAGAATTTTACCGCCACTTAATGTAAAAAAAAATGAAGTTGAACAAGCTTTAAAAATAATCAAAAAAGTTTGTTCAGAATTAAATTAGAATGAAACATTTTATAAATTTAAAAGATATACCGGCTAAAGATCTTAGAAAGATTATTGTTGATGCAAAAAAAAGAAAAAACCTTAGAAAAAAGTTAAGCACTTTAGAGGCGGATAAAGGATCTCCGCTAAAGGGAAAAATGCTAATTCAAATGTTTGAAAAAGCGAGCTCAAGAACAAGAATAAGCTTTTATTTAGCAATTAAACAGCTTGGAGGAGGAACTTTAACACTTAGATCCAATGAATTACATCTTGGTCAAGGTGGTGAAAGCATATCAGACACAGCGAAGATACTTTCAACTTATGGTGATGGTTTCATGTTAAGAACAGATAGTGATAAAAAGATTGAAGATTTTAAAAAATATTTATCTATTCCAATTATAAATGGCTTAAGTCCATCTTCACACCCAACCCAAGTTTTATCTGATGTTTTTACTGCCGAAGAAATTAAGAAGAAACCAATTTCAAAATTAAATATTTGCTGGATTGGAGACTCCAACAATGTTTTAGATAGCTTAATAGCTGCAAGTGTAAAATTTTCATTTAAACTAAGTATAGGATGCCCAAAAAAATTTGAACCAGGCAATGAAGTTAGAGCATGGGTAAAAAAAAATAACAAAAAAATATTTATTTATAATGATCCTAAAAAAGCAGCCGTAGGAGCTGATGTTATATTTTCAGATAAAGTTATATCTCTAAATGATAAAGTAAATAAAAAGAAAAAGATTGAACAATTTAAAAAATTTAAAATAGATAAAAAATTAATGAGTTACGCAAAAAAAGATTGCATTTTTCTTCATTGCTTACCTCGTGGATCTGAAGTTAGTGAAGAAGTTTTTTTAGGAAATAAATCCCATGTTTGGCAACAAGCTCTCAATAGAGTTCATGTTCAAAAAAGTATTTTATTATATTGTTTTGGAAAATTAAGGTAGGGGTACAGGATTATCTGAATTTTGATTTAGGTATTTTATTATTGATGCTCTATCAGTTTCTTTTCTAAGTCCAGCATAAGCCATCTTTGTACCTTTAATATATTTAGCTGGTTTTTTAAGGAACCCATTTAGTTCTTCAAACGTCCAATTTTTATCATAAGCAGCTAAAGCTTTAGAGTATTTGTAATCTTCTACTCCTCCAACTTTTCTTTCAACCACATTATATAATGCTGGGCCGATTTTGTTTTTACCACCTTTAACTATTGAATGGCAAGCTGCACATTTTTTAAAAATTTTTTCACCTGCAGTCACATCTCCCATCGCCATCAATGCTGCAATATCAATTTTTTCTTCTACAGCAGTTTCAGTAGACGATGATACTGTGGTAGCTTCTTTGACTTCAACTGCATAGCCAGGGGTTTTTGGTTTTTCCACATGAAATATGACATTTGATAATTTTCCAATACCAATAACCAAAAGTGCAACCATTAATACAGCGGCTACTATTTTATTTATTTCAAAAGAATCCATTTTTCTAAATATTATTTTCGAACGTATATCACGATAAATTAAAAAATTGCCAAAATTTAATGTATAAATTTGCCTCTATTACTATTTAATAAGTATAATAATATTTAATTATTAATGAAAACATTAACTATTATACCTTCGAGGTTGTCAGCAACAAGATTGCCTGGCAAACCTTTATTAAAAATTAATGATTTATCTATCATATCTCATGTATTTAAAAGAGCAGAAGAAGCAAATATTGGCGAGGTAGTGGTTGCAACAGAGGATCAAGAAATCCTTGAGGATGTTATTAAAAATGGAGGCAGAGCAATTTTAACATCTAAAAATCATAAGACTGGAACTGATAGAATTTATGAAGCCTTTCAAAAATTAGAAATTCAAAATGTAGATTTAATAATGAATTTACAAGGCGATGAACCTGCAATTGATATTGAGGATATTATACGTTTAAATAAAAAAATGGTTAGCAATCAATCTAAAATGGGCACTCTTGCTGCCAACATTAAGGAACCTAAAGATTTAAATAATAAAAATATTGTAAAAGTTATAACTAAAAATCATTTGAATGATGATGAGTTTTCGGAAGCAGAAACTTTTTTGCGAAGCTCTTCAGAGATAAATAATATTTATCATCATATAGGAATTTATTGCTATTCAACAGAAACACTAAAGAAATTTGTTGAGCTCAATCAATCAAGAAATGAAATTGAAAATAGATTGGAACAATTAAGAGCTTTAGATAATAATATTATAATTAATGTAGCTCTTGCCAATTCTTCTCCTATAGGAGTAGATACTGAAGAAGATTATCTAGCCTTAAAAAAAATTATGGAATATAAAGCGTAATGAGTAAAATTTATTTTCAAGGTACCTTTGGAGCATATTCTCATTTAGCAGCTCTTTCAGTTGACTCTGAAGCAGAAATATTACCTTGCAAAACTTTTGATGAGTGTTTTAATAAAGCAAGTTTAGAACCAGAATGTAAAATAATTATCCCTGAGTCTAATAGAATTACTGGAAATATTGGTATTGAATACTTAATCTTTAAACATAGACTTAATATTTACAAAGAACATTTTCAAAAAATAGAACATAATTTATTAGGTCAACCTGGTGCGAAACTTAGTGATATAAAAGAAGTTTATTCTCATGCCCAAGGTTTGTCTCAATGCTCAAAATTTATAAAAGAAAATAATATAACAGAACATATCAGAGCTGACACAGCAGGTTCTGCAGAAATGATTTCAAAGACAAAAGATGTAAAGCAAGCTGCTATAGCATCTTCTCTAAGTGCTGAAATTTATGGATTAAACATTATTCAAAAAAATATTGAAAATGAAAGAGGTAATTTAACAAGATTTTTAGTAATGGGGAAAAATATTTCTCAACCTGAGTTTGAGAGTAAAAAATATATTACTTCTTTTTTATTTAAACTAAAAAGTAAACCGGCAGCTCTCTATCAATCTCTAGGTGGATTTGCAATTAATGGAGTGAACTTAACAAAATTACAAAGCTATCCTGAAAAAAATACATTCGACTCATTCTTTTTTTTGTGTGATTTAGACGGACATATAGAAGATCCAAAAGTTCAAAAATCTTTAGAAGAGTTGGGACTTCATTGTGAAGATTTTCACGTCTTAGGTGTTTTTGAGGCTGATAAGTTAAGAGAGAAAAAAAATTAATCTTTTCTTGTAGAATAGAAAATATAACTGCTATAATAGTTTTGGAGGCTAGAGGTGGATGCTGCTTGAACCCGACCAGATCCTAACGGAAGCAGTCGTAGAGACAGTTATTCAGGTTCTAGTCTCCTTAAAATAAAAAAAATGAATAATAACTCTAAAGTATTAGCATTAAAGTATAGACCAAAAACTTTTGATGATCTTATTGGTCAAGAAGTAGTGGCTGAAACTATAACGAATTCTATTAAAGCAGATAAAATTCCCAATGCTTATCTATTCACTGGGATAAGAGGAATTGGTAAAACTACAACTGCTAGAATTGTTGCTAAAGGACTTAATTGTTTAAATGGCATTGAAAATTTATGCAAAGAAGATTTATGTCATAATTGTAAATCTATTGCTGACTCTAGTCATATTGATGTGCTTGAAATGGATGCGGCAAGCAAAACTGGAGTTGATGATGTTAGAGATTTGATTGAATTTTCTAGATATGGACCCACCTCAGCAAAATATAAGATATTTATAATTGATGAAGTTCATATGTTAAGTAAACAAGCATTTAATGCTTTGTTAAAAACATTAGAAGAGCCACCAGAATATCTAAAATTTATTTTTGCAACTACAGAAATTAAAAAAATACCTATTACTGTAGTTTCAAGGTGTCAAAGATTTGATTTATCTAGAATTAAATCATCAGAATTATTTGAATTTATCAAAAATATAAAAGAAAAAGAAAATGGCAAAGCGTCAGATGAAGCTTTAAAGTTAATAGTAAAAATATCAGAAGGATCTGTAAGAGATGCCTTATCTTTACTAGACAGAGCCTTGCTAAGCTTAGATGAAAAAACAGAGTTAGATCTTAATACAGCTCAAAAAATTTTTGGATATTTTGATAAGTCTCAATTAATTAATTTATTTGAATTAATATTAAAAGGAGAGGAAGAAAAAGTTATTAATATTTATAGAAAAATTTATGATCAGGGTGTTGAGCCCAAAGTATTTATTAATGATTTTTTGGAAATACTTTATTATTTTAAAAATATTAATTCATTATCCTTGGAGAGCACAAATTTCTCTCTTAATGATTATGAGTTCTCAAAAATCAAAGAACTTTCTAATCAGGTAGATTCTGAAGTTTTAATTTTATTTTGGCAGTTTTCAATATCTACACTTGAAGAGCTAGATATTGTCTCTAACCAACATTTATCTATTGAAATGTTTTTAATAAGATTAATGCATTTAAGTTCAATTAAGTTAAATAAAAATACAGATATAGAACAGAGTAATGACAATTTAGACAATCAAACAGCAAATAAAGAAAACGAACAAAAGTTTGAGGATAATTCAAGAATTATTAATCAAATAAAAAATATAGCTCAAGAAGAAAAACAAAAACCAGAAGTTAAACCAGAGATAAAAGCGATAGATAAAAATTTTATTAACTCATTTGATCATCTTCTTAATATTTGTACTTTAAAAAAAGAAATTAAATTAAAATATGAATTAGAAAAAAATGTAAACCTTGTAAAATTTGAAAGAAATAGAATTGAAATTTCTTTTAATGATAATTTAGACAAAGATTTTGTAAAAGATCTTTCTTCAAAACTTTATGAATGGACTGCAGAAAGATGGATTATTACTTTTAGTAAATCCAAAGGTGAGATGTCAGTTAAAGAAAAACAAAAAAATAAAAAAGACGAGCTAATTAGTGAAATTAAAAATTCAGAAATATATAAGAAAGTAATGGAAAAATTTCCTGATGCAGAGCTTATTGATGTTAAGTTGAATGAAAAAAAAGAGGATAAAAATGACTGATTTTACTAAGATTTTAGATAAAGCTAAGGAGCTAGAGGCTAAAATGAAAGAAAGCCAAGAAAAAATTAAGGAGATAAAAGCTGAAGGAGTTTCTGGTTCTAATTCAGTAAAAATTACTCTTGATGGGGAAGGTGAAATGCAAAAAATTGAACTATCTGACGAGATTATTAAAGAAGAAAAAACAATTATTGAGGATTTAATTGTTGCTGCTCACAATAGTGCAAAATCACAATTAAAAACAAAGACCACTGAAGAGATTTCAAAAGCCACAGGTGGTTTTGGAATACCTGGTTTTAAATGGCCATTATAATAAATGCAAAATATTAGTGAGATTGAGGATTTAATAAAATTAATCTCAAAACTTCCAGGTCTAGGACCTAAGTCAGCAAAAAGAATAGTTCTTAAACTTATTAATAACCGTGATGAGTTAGTAAAACCGATGGCTAGTACATTAGCTCAAGTTTACAAAAATGTGACAAGATGTAATTCATGTGGTTCATTAAAATCTAATTTAAATGGGTGTGTTAATTGTGAAAGTTTGAAAGAAAAATATACAAAAATTTGTGTTGTTGAAGATATTGCTGATCAGTGGTCAATTGAAAACTCAAATATTTTTCAAGGATACTTTCATATTTTAGGAGGAACAATTTCTTCTGTAGGTCAGAGAAAAGAAGATCTTTTAATTGATTCTCTAGTTGAGAGAGTAAATAGAGAGGGTATTGAAGAAGTTATACTCGCTACAAGTGCAACTGTTGAGGGACAAACTACTGCATATTATATTCAGGATAGTTTAAAAAATACTAACACTAAAGTTACTAAATTAGCACAAGGACTTCCGGTTGGTGGTGAAATTGAAAATTTAGATGATGGAACTTTATTTTCAGCCTTTAAAAATAGAGCTAATTTAAATTCTAATTCAGATTAAGTTTTTTTTTTAATCTATTTTGATGCAACAATGGTTCCGTGTATCCCGAAGGTTGTTCTTTGCCTTTAAAAATTAAATCACATGCTGTTTTAAAAGCTAAAGATCGATCAAAATCATCACTCATTTTTATATATTTCGGGTCAGCTTTATTTTGATCATCTACTATTTTCGCCATTTCTTTCATTATTTCCATAACTTGAATTTTAGTTGTAATTCCGTGGTGTATCCAATTAGCAATATGTTGTGAGGAGATTCTAAGTGTTGCTCTATCTTCCATAAGTCCAATATTATTAATATCTGGAACTTTAGAACATCCTACACCTTGATCAATCCATCTAACTACATAACCAAGTAATGTTTGTGCTGAATTTGATATTTCATTATTAATGTCTTCTACAGACCAATTTGGTCTGTTTGCAACAGGAATTGTTAAAAGATCATCTAGTTTTGCCTTTTCTCTTTTCGAAATATTTTTTTGTTCATCAAAGATATTTATTTCGTGATAGTGTAATGAATGCAAAGCAGCCGCTGTTGGAGAAGGAACCCATGCACAATTGGCTCCTGCTTTTAAATGTCCTGTCTTTTGCTCCATCATATCTTTCATCTTATCTGGCATTGCCCACATTCCTTTTCCAATTTGAGCTTTTCCTGATAAACCACATTTTAATCCAACATCAACGTTGTTATTTTCATATGCCAAAATCCATTTAGAAGATTTCATGTCTCCTTTTTTGATCATAGGTCCAGCTTCCATTGAAGTATGCATTTCATCACCCGTTCTGTCTAAAAACCCAGTGTTAATAAAGAAAACTCTATTTTTTAGAGTTCTAATGCATTCTTTTAAATTTGATGATGTTCTTCTCTCTTCATCCATAATTCCTATTTTGCAAGTATATTTTTTTAAACCCAATACTTCCTCAACTTTAGAAAAAATTAAATCTGTAAATTCAGTCTCATCTGGCCCATGCATTTTTGGTTTCACTATGTAGATTGATCCTGTTCTAGAATTTGTTTTATTTTTTAAATCATGAATTGCCGCAGCTACTGTTATGAATGCATCCATAATACCTTCGGGTACTTCGTTACCATTACTTAAAATTATTGAAGGATTTGTCATTAAATGACCTACGTTTCTAACTAATAATAAACTTCTTCCATGCAACTTAAGTCCTTTACCATCTTTTGAAATATAGCTTCTATTTGGATTTAATTTTCTTTCAAATAATTTTCCATCTTTTTCGAACTGTGTTTTAAGATTACCTTTCATTAAACCAAGCCAGTTTCTATAACAAATAACTTTATCTTCAGCATCCACCGCTGCAACACTATCTTCGTTATCACAAATTGTTGATACAGCAGCTTCTAAAATTATGTCACTGATCCCTGCATGATCTTGTTGAGCACTAAAAGCTCTAGAATCTCTTAAAATTTCAATATGTAAGTTATTATTTTTTAATATAATTGCTGAAGGGTTATCAGCTTCCCCTCTATGACCAATAAATTTTTCTTCTTCGGCTAAATCAAATATATCCGCTCCTTTTAAAATTTTTAACTTACTTTCTTTAACAGCAATACTTGTAATTTTATGCCAACTAAGATTTTTAAGTGGAAAATGCTTATCTAAAAAATCTCTTGAATATTTAATGACCATCTCTCCTCTTAATGGATCATACCTTTCAGATACACTGTCTTCAGATTGTTCTATTACATCGGTTCCATATAGACTATCATATAAACTCATCCATCTTGCATTTGCTGCATTGAGAGCATAACGTGCATTCATAATGGGTACGACTAGTTGAGGCCCAGCTATATTAGTTATTTCATCATCCACATTCTCTGTTTCTATCGAAAAATCTGCTCCTTCTTCCTTTAAGTATCCAATATCGTGTAAAAATTTTTTATATTCATCTAATTTAATTTCATTGCCTTTGTTTTTAATATGCCATTCATCAATTTTTTTTTGTAAAATTTCTCTAAAGTTGATTAATTCTCTATTTTTAGGCTCAAGTTCGTTAACAGTTTTCTCAAATCCTAACCAAAATTTATCAGGTGATACACCTGTATCTGTTAATAGTTCTTCATTAACAAAATTTAACAAACTTTCGGAAACTTTAAGAGTATGAGTATTTATATATTTATCAGGCATAGCACTTTTGTTACCCCATCTGTATTTTTGCCTGAGAGTTTTGCTCCTTCGGCGGAAATTAATCTCTTTCCAGAGTGTTATGCTTTGATCGGTCCTTTTGCCTGAGAGTTTCCGGGGTGGTTGCTCCTTCGGCGCTAAATTGTTATTAGTCTCTCCCGATTAGAAATTTGTATCGTTTTAATATTTTAAGTCAATTAATAATGCTAAAAAATAATTTTAACTATCATTTTATTGCCTTTTTTATAATTTAAGTTTCTATTATAAACAAATCATGAAAAATTATCTTAATTTTGAAACAGATATTAAAAATTTAGAGTCAGAGATAGATAAATTAAAAGACCCGTATAACCAAGATGGTCTTTCAGAGGTAGACACTCAAAAAATATCTAGCACACAAGCGGAGCTTGATGAAAAATTAAAAGATATCTATTCCAATCTTGATCCTTGGCAAACCACGATGGTTGCTCGTCATGAAGATAGACCAAAATCTAAGTTTTTTATTGATAATTTGTTTGATGATTTCATTCCCCTTTCCGGAGACCGTTTCTATGGGGAGGATAAATCTGTTTTAACAGGATTTGCAAAATTTAATGGTACATCAGTTTTAGTAATTGGCCAGGAAAAAGGTGAAAATTTAGAAACTAGAATTGAAAGAAATTTTGGAATGATGAGACCTGAGGGGTATCGTAAAACAATTCGATTAATGAATTTAGCAAATAAATTTAATATCCCAATAATATCATTTATTGATACACCAGGAGCTTATCCAGGTGTTGGAGCTGAAGAAAGAGGTCAGGCAGAGGCTATTGCTAAATCAATTGAGTGCTGTATGGAACTTAGTGTTCCAACTCTAGCAATTATTATCGGGGAAGGAGGTTCTGGAGGTGCAATAGCATTAGCATCATCAAATAAAGTGATTATGTTAGAAAATGCAATTTATTCTGTAATTTCGCCAGAGGGCTGTGCAACTATCTTGTGGAGAGACCCAAAAAAAATGCTTGATGCTGCAAAAGCAATGAAGTTATCAGCAAAAGATTTATTAGAATTAAAAGTTATTGATGAGATAATTCCTGAACCACTTGGAGGGGCTCATAGAGACAAGGATCAAATGCTAGAAAGTTTAAAAGACTCTATATCAAAAAATTTAGATTATTTTAAAGATTTATCATCTGAAGAAATAATGAATGAAAGAAAAAATAAATTTTTAAAAATTGGAAGAAATCAAGGATTTATTAGTAACTCTGAAGATTTAAGCACACTGACGATTAAAAATAATAATTTTGATAAAATATTTAAATCAAAAAAAGTCTTAATTGGATCAACAATTGCTGGATTAGTTTTATTACTTATTGCTTTTAGTTTGTTTTAAAATTTATAACGCACCACAGCAATGTTTAAATTTTTTACCAGACCCACATGAACAAGGTTCGTTTCTGCCAATTTTTTTTCCACTTTTAATTTGATCTACCATTGATTTTTTGTTTTCTTCTTGTTGTTCTGTAACAACTTTTAAATTCATTAGAATAGTTACAAAATCTAATTTTAATTTTTCAAGAAGATTAGAAAATAAATCAAAAGCTTCCTTTTTATATTCAACTAAAGGATCTCGCTGTCCATAAGATCGAAGTCCAATTACTTGTCTAAGTTGTTCAAGGTATTGAATATGAGATTTCCAGTTAAGATCTATTGACTGCAAGAAAATTCTTTTTTCAATTTCTTTAGCGTGATCTTCACCTAAAATTTTTATCCTTTCTTCTCTAGACTCTGAAAATTTATTTATAATTTTTTCTTTTAACTCACCATCTTTTGCAGAGATTAATACTTTTAACTCAGACTCATCAAAACTTTTACCAACAATCTGTCTTAGACGATTACTAAACTCATTACTTTTAGGATTTGATAAACTTTGGATTTTTAATTTGATGATATCGTCAATTATTTCTTTTAAAAACTCATCAGAATAATCAAATATACTTTGACTATTCATTGCATTTTTTCGTTGAGAAAACACGACATGTCTTTGATCATTTAAAACATTATCAAATTTTATTAAGGTTTTTCTAATATCAAAGTTTCTAGCCTCAACTTTTTGCTGCGCTCTTTCTAATGCTTTATTGATCCATGGGTGATCAATGCTTTCTCCGTCTTTAAGTCCTAATTTTTCTAACATTTTATTCATCGACTCTGACCCAAAAATTCTCATTAAATCATCTTCAAGACTTACATAAAAGATAGAACTACCTTCATCACCTTGTCTTCCAGATCTACCTCTTGCTTGATTATCAACTCTTCTCGACTCCATTCTTTCAGTTCCAACTACAAATAAGCCACCTAGGGACTTTATTTTGTTTTTATCTATTTTAAGTTGGTCTTCTTCAACAGATCCTTTTTTACCACCAAGTTGAATATCCACACCTCTACCAGAAATACTTGTTGTGATAATTACAGATTTTTCTTTACCTGCATTAGCAATTATATCTGCTTCATTTTCATGATTTTTGGCATTTAGGACAACATGTTTAATGTTTTTTTTCTTTAGTAAAGTTGAATAAATTTCAGACTTGTTAATACTTGATGTAAAAATTAAAATTGGTTGTCCAGCGTTATGACGCTCAACAATTTTTTCAATAATTGCATTATTTTTTTCATTTTCTGTTCTAAATATTTGATCATTATAATCTTTTCTAATCATTTCATTATTGGTTGGAATAATTACAACAGTTAATCCATAAATCTCAAAAAATTCTTCAGCCTCAGTTGCAGCAGTTCCGGTACATCCAGATATTTTTTTATATAGTTTAAAATAATTTTGATATGTTATTGAAGCTAAGGTTTGGTTTTCTGCTTGAACATTTATTCGCTCTTTTGCTTCTAATGCTTGATGTAATCCATCACCAAACCTTCTGCCCTCAAGTATTCTGCCAGTCAGTTCGTCTATAATTTTTAAGCTTTCATCTTTAACAATATAATCTTTACCTTTTTCAAATAAATGATTAGCTCTAAGAGCTTGATTGACATGATGAACTAAATGTAAATTTTCTGGATCATAAAAGTTATTATTTTTTAAAATACCTGCAGTAGAGAAAATTTTTTCTACATTATTAATTCCATCATTAGTTAAAAGAATACTTTTTTCTTTCTCATCTATTTCATAATCTTTATCACTCAGCTGTCTTACAAGTTTATCAACAGCAAGATACTGAGCAGTTTTATCCTCAGCTGAACCTGATATGACTAATGGAGTTCTAGCTTCATCGATTAGACAAGAGTCTATTTCATCAACTATAGAAAATGAATGATTTCTTTGAACCATTTCATTCTCTGAGAATTTCATATTGTCTCTAAGGTAATCAAATCCGAGCTCACTATTTGTTGCATATGTTATGTCACAATCATAATTTTTCTTTCTTTCATTATCATCTTGATCGTTATTAATGTAACCTGATGACAAACCTAAAAAATTATAGATCTGACCCATTTCTATAGAGTCTCTTTTTGCGAGATAATCGTTCACAGTAACAATATGAACACCTTTTTCGGTGAGAGCATTTAAGTATGCGGCAAGAGAAATTGTAAGAGTTTTTCCTTCACCTGTTCTCATTTCAGCAATCTTACCTTCATGAAGAACAATTCCTCCAATTATTTGAACATCAAAATGTCTTTCATTCCTAGTTCTTTTGGAGGCCTCTCTAACCAATGCAAATGCCTGTGGTAAAAGTTCATCCAAGGTTTTTCCTTGTTTAATTTGCTCTTTATATTCTTGGGTTTTTTTTGGAAAATCTAAGTCATCAAGTTTTTTAAATTTATCCTCAAGTAAATTTATTGTTTTTACAATTTTACCTATTCTATCTAATTCTTTTTGATTGCTAGATTTAATAAATTTTGTAATTAGATTTAATGGATTAAACATGAGTATTTGATTTATTCTTTACTTATATTGTTTAATATATGTATTAAATAATTATTTTAAACACTATGGGAATTAATTTATCAAACTTTTTATCTTCAAAATCAAAAAATGCCAGAATGATTGATTTTCAAGACCTTGATCATGTTGATGGTCTGTCTATTTCTGTTGTCAGTGCTAATTTGTATAATGATAATAGAGATGACTTATCCATGTTCTATTTTAGAGAAGGAGCAAATTATGCTTCAGTTTACACGCAGTCGAAAATAATATCTGAAAATATTAAATGGAATTTAAATCAAAATAGTAAAAGAATTTATTCTCTTCTAGTTAATACTCGGAATGCTAATGCCTTTACTGGCAAACCAGGATTTGAAAGTTTAAAGAAATTATCAGACATCATTTCATCAGAATTAACTAAAAAACAAGAGCAAGATGAAGATAGGCCAAAAGAAATTTCCTCAAAAGATATAATGTTTGGTTGTACGGGAACTATTGGGGAACCTTATCCTTATGAAAAAATTTCTCATCAAATCCCACGTTTAATTGATAAAATTAAATATACTCAAAATAAATTTATTTGGATGAAAGCTGCTCTTGGTATCATGACGACTGATACTAAGCCCAAGTTAGCAATGGAAGAATGTACAATTGCAAATAAAAAAATTAAGATTTATGGAATAGCAAAAGGCTCTGGGATGATCCATCCCAATATGGCAACTACATTAGCTTATGTTTTTACAGATGCAAAACTATCAAATGATATTTTAAATAAGCTACTTAAAAAAAATATATCAACAACTTTTAATGCTATAACTTGTGATGGTGACACAAGTACCAATGATATGGCAACTATTTTTGCAACTGGTAAAGTAGATAATGTCCAAATCAAAAATATAAATGACAAAAAAATTCAAAATTTTGATAAGGCCTTAAATAAGGTTTTGTTAAATCTAGCAAAAAGAGTGGTTTCAGATGGGGAGGGCTCTTCTAAATTTGTGACAGTTAATGTTAAAAAGTGTAAATCCGAAATGGAGGCAAAGCAGATTGCTCTTTCAATCGCTAATTCTCCATTAGTTAAAACTGCAATTGCTGGCGAAGATCCTAACTGGGGCAGAATAATTATGGCAATAGGTAAAGCTGGACCAAAAATAAATTTGAAAAAACTTTTAATTAAATTTGGGAATTTAAAAATTGTACAAGATGGAAAATTACATCAGGGCTATGATGAAACAAAAGCTTCTGATTACATGAAAAATGAAAATATTGATCTTGATATTGAAATTTTTACTGGAAAGAGAAGTTTTACTGTTTACACGATGGATTTTACAAAAAAATACATTGATATTAATGCAGATTATAGAAGTTAGCGGTATTGAAAATTTTGTAAGGATTATTAATTCAACAATATGATTAAATATAAATTAGCATGTAAAAACTGCGAAACTACATTTGATAGTTGGTTTGCATCATCTAGTGAATTTGAAAAATTAAAAAAAAAACGTCTTTTAGTCTGTCACATTTGTAATTCTAAAACAGTAGATAAAACACTTATGGCACCAAGCTTAAGGAGCAATAAAAAAGTTAAACAAAATGACTTGCAATTAGAAAAATATGAAAATGTGAAAAAAACTATTAAAAGTTATCAAAAATTTATTAAAGAAAATTTTAAGTTTGTTGGTGAAAATTTTGCTTATGAAGCACGATCTATTCACTATAATTCAAAAAAAAAATCAAAAGGTATTTATGGAAATGTTTCCAAGAAAGATCTTATAGAACTCAAGGAAGAGGGCATTGATGCTCATATGATACCTTGGGTAGAAGACAAAGATAATTAGAGCTTTACAGATTTCACAATATAATTAATTGAAGTATCTGAAGAAACACTCCATTCATCTTTAATTATATTAAAATTCATTCCATCCAACTTTTCTAACTTTAAATTATTTTTACTTAAAATTTTTTTAAGATCTTCTGGTCTTACAAATTTTTCCCAATCATGAGTTCCTATTGGAAGCCATCTCAAAACGTATTCTGCTCCAATTATTGCAAACAAATAAGATTTTAATGTTTTATTAAGAGTGGCAACAAACATAAGACCATTTTTTTTAAGCAGTTTTGAACATGAATTAATAAAAAAATTAATATCTTCAACATGTTCAACTATTTCCATATTTAAAATGACATCAAATTTTTTTTGAATTTTTAATTTTTCAGGTGATGAACATATATAATTTATTTTAAGTTTATTTTTTTTGGCATGTAACTTAGCAATGCTAATATTTTTACTTGATGCATCAATTCCAGTTACATTTGCACCCAATCTTGTCATTGGTTCGGAAAGAAGTCCGCCACCACAACCAATATCCAATATATTGATTTTATCTAAAGGTTTTTGTTTAGCTTTTAATTTAAAACTATTAATAATATTTTCTTTAATATACTTAATTCTTATTGGATTAAATTTATGAAGTGGTTTAAATTTTCCACTTGGGTCCCACCATTCAGCCGCCATTTTTGAAAATTTCTCAATTTCTTTTTTATTTACACTGCTCATAATCGATAATTAGTTGACATAACAACTAAGATGTATTTTATCAATTATTTATTAAATTATAATAAATAAATTAGATCAATGAAAACTGTTGTTTTAAAGTTTGGTGGAACTTCCGTAGGAAGTATAGATAGAATTAAAAAGGTATGTAAAATTATATCTTCCTATAAAAAGAAGAAGAATAAAGTAGTAGTAATTTCCTCTGCTATGAGTGGAGTTACCAATGAACTAGTTAATAAATCTAAATTAATTAGTAATAATTTTGATAAAGCCGAATATGACACTCTTTTATCTACAGGGGAGCAAGTTTCTTGTGCATTGATAGCTGGAAGATTAAATCATATTGGTTTTAAATCTAGATCTTGGCTGTCTTGGCAAATACCTATTATAACGGAAGGACCTTATTCTGCAGCGAGAATCAATAATGTGGTTTCAAAAGAATTACAGAGCTATCTTAAAAGTGGAGGTATTCCTGTAATCACTGGCTTTCAAGGAATAAACAATAATTATAGATTAACAACTATTGGCAGAAGTGGTTCAGATGCTACTGCAATAATGTTAGCTAAATTTATTAAAGCAGATGAATGTATTATCTATACTGATGTAGATGGAGTTTATACAACAGATCCTAGACAATACAAAAATGCAAAAAAAATTAAAAAAATATTTTATGATGAAATGTTGGAAATGGCATCCCTAGGTTCAAAAGTTATGCAGCCAACATCAGTACAAGATGCAAAATTAAATAAGATAGATATAAAAGTTAAATCCTCATTTGTTTCTAAACCAGGAACTTTGATTACAAATTCATCTAAAGCTTTTAGCGATCAAATTATAACTGGAATTTCTTCAACAAAAAATGACGCAAAGATTACAATTGAAGGAGTTAAAGATAGACCAGGTGTTGCAGCATCTATTTTTAAACCCTTGTCTCAAAATTTAATAAATGTAGATATGGTAGTGCAGAATATCTCTCTTAATGACAAAGAAACAGATCTGACTTTTACAATAAAATCTGATGATTTAAAAAAAACTGAGAAATTTATTAAACAAAATAAAAAAATTTCATACAAAAAATTATCTTTTGATAAAAATGTGTCTAAGGTGTCAATTATTGGTGTTGGAATGATAACAACTCCAGGAATAACTTATCGAATGTTTCGGGCTTTAGCTTCAAAAAAAATAAATATCCTGGTAATATCTACATCTGAAATTAAAATTTCGGTTTTAGTTGCTAATAATCAAGTAAAAAAAGCTATAGCTGTATTACACAAAGAATTTAAATTAGACTAAATTTTATGAGCCTCAGGCCCTTCAGAAATATTAATCGAAAAAAAACCAGAGTAATAAATGTTGGTGATGTAAAGATAGGTGGGGACAACCCAATTTCAGTTCAATCCATGACAAATACTTTAACGACTGATGTTAAAGCTACAATTAATCAAATAAATGCAATTCATGAAGAGGGCGCAGATATTGTAAGAGTTTCATGTCCAGATGAAGACTCAACTAAAGTATTAAAAGAAATAACACAGAATGTAAAATTACCAATAATTGCTGATATTCATTTCCATTATAAACGTGCAATAGAGGCTGCTGAAAATGGAGCAAAATGTTTGAGAATAAATCCTGGTAACATAGGTGATAAACAAAAAATTCATGATGTTTTAAGTGCAGCAAAAAATAATGATTGTTCAATAAGGATCGGAGTTAATGCAGGATCACTAGAAAAAGATATTCTTGAGAAATATAAAGAGCCTTGTCCAGAAGCATTAGTTGAAAGTGCTTTAAGAAATATTAAAGTTTTAGAAGATCAAAATTTTTTCAACTTCAAAGTCAGCGTTAAATCGTCAGACGTTTTTCTCTCAATTGCAGCTTACCGACAACTTTCTATGGCAATGGATTATCCTTTACATCTTGGAATTACAGAAGCTGGAAGTTTTGTTTCAGGAAGTGTTAAATCATCTATTGGGCTTGGAACACTGCTTTTAGATGGAATTGGTGATACGATTAGAATTTCACTTTCTGATGACCCAGTAAAAGAAATAAAAATTGGAAATGAGATTTTAAAGTCATTGGGGTTAAGAAATAGAGGGGTAAAAATTATATCTTGCCCATCATGTGCAAGACAAGCATTTCAAGTGATTGATACTGTTAAAATTTTAGAAGAAAAATTAGCTCATATTAAAACTCCAGTAACATTGTCTATTATTGGATGCGTAGTTAATGGACCTGGTGAAGCAGCAATGACGGATGTGGGAATTACAGGTGGTGGGAAAGGCAACAATATGCTTTACCTATCTGGTGTTCAGAGTAAAAAAGTCTTAACAAATGAAATAATTGATAAAGTTATCTCTGAAGTTGAAAAAAAAGCTTTAGAGCTAGAAAAGAAACTATGATCCCCTCAAAAACAATTGAAGAACTTATATTAAGACATTCAACTTTAGAAAAAGATCTATCTTCAGGTGAAATTGACAAAAAATTGTTTGCTGAAAAATCAAAGGAATATTCTGATGTAAATGAAATAATAGAAAATGCTAAAAAATACTTATCATACGAAAATGATAAAAAGGATTTAGAAAAAATTTTAAATGATAGTTCTGCAGACAAGGAACTAAAAGATATGGCTGAATTAGAATTATCAGATTTAAAGACTGAGTTTGAAAAAAATGAAAAAAAATTGAAATTATTTTTACTTCCAAAAGATGAAGCTGATAAAAAAAATGCAATTATCGAAATAAGAGCAGGTACAGGAGGGTTGGAAGCAAGCTTGTTTGCCTCTGATCTTTTTAAGATGTATGAAAAAGTAAGTCATAAAAAAAAATGGATATTAGAATTAATATCAATCTCTAGAAGTGATGCTGGAGGTTTAAAAGAGGTTATAGCGTCAATAAAAGGAACTAATATTTATTCAACTTTAAAATACGAAAGTGGAGTTCATAGAGTTCAAAGAGTGCCTGATACTGAAACTCAAGGAAGAGTTCATACTTCAGCTGCAACCGTTGCAGTATTACCAGAAGCTGAAGAAGTTGATTTAAAAATAAATGAGTCTGATTTAAGGATAGATGTTTTTAGAGCTGGTGGACCGGGAGGACAATCAGTTAATACTACAGATAGTGCAGTTAGAATTACACATATTCCAACAGGACTATCTGTTTCACAACAAGATGAAAAATCTCAACATAAAAATAAAGCAAAAGGTATGAAAATTTTAAGGTCGAGGTTATATGAATTAGAAAGATCTAGAATTGACCAGGAAAGATCACAAGATAGAAAAACAAAAATAGGTACAGGTGATAGGTCTGAAAGAATTAGAACTTATAATTTTCCACAAGGAAGAGTCACGGATCATAGAATTAATTTAACTCTTCATAGATTAGAGGAATTTTTAGAGGGAGAAGCTTTTGATGAAATGATCGAGTCATTAACATTGCAAGCACAAGAAGACAGTTTAAGTAGTTTAAATTAAATGAATATTCAGTCAGCACTCACAGAAGGATTAAATATTTTAAAAAATAAATCTATCCTTTCAGCCAAACTTGACTCAGAAATATTAATGGCAAAAGCTTTAGGAAAAAAACGTGAATACATTATTTTGAATAATTATAAAATTATAAAGGAACAAAATTTAAAATATTTTAAAAAATTAGTTCATGAACGAGCAACTAGAAAACCAATAGCTTATCTTTTAAAAAAAAAATCTTTTTGGAATAGTGAATTTTATGTAAATAAAAATACTCTTATTCCACGACCTGATACTGAAATAATTTTAGAACAAGTTTTAAAATTCACCAAAAATAAAAATTATTTGAATATACTTGATATAGGGGTTGGTTCAGGCTGTATTTTATTAAGTGTTTTAAATGAAAGAAAAAATTTTTATGGAACTGGAATAGATATTAGCAAAAACTCCCTAGATACATGTAAAATAAATGCAAAAAAACTACTTTTAGACAGAAGAGTTAAATTTTTTAAATCAGATGTTGACAAATTTGCAATTGGCAAATATGATTTAGTTGTTTCTAATCCCCCTTATATTAAAACAAGTGATTTAAAATATTTGGAGAGTGATGTTATAAAGTTTGAGCCCAAATTAGCTTTAGATGGTGGATTAGACGGTTTATCAGTAATCAGAAAAGTAATAAAAAAATCATCTGAACTGTTAAAAAAAAATGGAAAATTTATTTTAGAGATTGGTTTTGATCAAAAAAATAAAGTAATTAAATTATTAAACAATAAAGGTTTTTATATAAATAGTACTGTTAAAGATCTTGCAAATAATGATCGATGTATAATCAGTACCAAAATATAATTAGTTAGATTTATGGTAACATTTAGAAATAACAATAATAACGTTAGAAGAAATAATTTTAGACGTAACGATAGAAATTTTAAGAGCAATGGAGATAGACCCAAATTTGCATCAAATTATTCAAACAATGATAATTTTAAGAGAAAAGTTCCTGGAAGAAATAATCATAATGCACCAAAATTAATAGAGAAATATAATGATTTAGCTCGTGAAGCATCTTCAAATGGCGATAAAATATTATCTGAAAATTATCTTCAACATGCAGATCACTTTACTCGTATTCTAAATGAACAAGAGAATTATAAAAAATTGAAATTTGCTGAAAATAAATCCACAGAAACTACACATGAAACACAGGAAGTAGTTGATAAAAATGAAGAAATTGATGTAGCAGAAAAAAAAATAGTCACTAAAATTAAAACAATTTCTAAAAAAGAAACAGAAGCAAATTAGTTTAATCCAATAATCTTTTCTGATTTAAGAACATCTAATTTAATTTTAGCAGTTTCAAAATATTCTCTATCTTTTCCTTTTAAAACTTTTCCAGAGGGAAGCTTTAATTTTTGAGAATTAACTTTTTTTCCATTTACAATAACTTCATAGTGCAGGTGAGGACCTGTTGATTTTCCAGTTGAGCCAACATAACCAATAGTTTGACCTTGTTTAACTCTAACACCATTTTTAATTCCTCGTGCAAATTTAGACATATGAGCATAAACAGTTTCGTATGTTGAGTTATGTCTAATTTTAACACAATTTCCACCACCACCACACCAACCAGCTTTTTTAACTATACCATTTCCAGATGCCATAATTGGTGTTCCTTTAGGAGCTGCAAAATCAGTTCCTCTGTGCATTTTATTATATCCATCAATTGGATGTTTTCTCATCCCAAATGATGAAGATAGTCTTGCACCATTAATCGGTGACTTCATCAATGCTTTTTGTACACTCTTTCCATTTTTATCATAATGTCCCTCAAGATTTTCTTTATCAAAATAGTATAGTGAATTATCTTGACCACTTAACTTAAGGTTAGCAAAAAGTATTTCTCCTGTTTCAATTATTTTTTTATTTTCATCAATAAAAACTTCATACATAATCTGAAACTTATCTTCTTTTCGAATATCTCTTTGA